>NZ_JBRREH010000012.1:0-68636 GCF_056760175.1 Stenotrophomonas sp. STEN021
GCGAAGCTGATATTGCTGAAGCTGCTGGCAAACGTGAGACCTGATGGTGCCTCTGCTTCGCGGCTTACGCCGCTCCTACAAAAACAAACAGGCTGTTCGTCGTCACTGCGGTCAGACAAAAAGAAGGCCCGGCAATGCCGGGCCTTCTGCTTCCAACAAACGCTATCAAGCAACCGCAATCACCAGATCACAACCCGCTTGTCGTCGCCACGCACCATCGCATCACCAGCCTTGCACTGGAACGCGGCGGCATACGACGGCATGTTGGACGGCGCGCCATTGGCACGGAAGTTGGCCGGTGCGTGCGGATCGGTGTTCAGGCGCACGCGCAGTTCGCCATCGGTGAAGTTGCGGCGCCACACGGTCGCCCAGTTCATGAAGAAGCGCTGGTCCTGGGTGTAGCCATCAACCGGCACATTGAGCTTCTCGTCTTCCTTCAGTGCCATCTGCAATGCGTCATAGGCAACGGTCAGGCCGCCGAGGTCACCAATGTTCTCGCCCAGGGTCAACTTGCCCTTGACGTTGACGCCCGGCAGCGACTCGTAACCGTCGAACTGCGCGACCAGCTGGTCGGTACGGCCATTGAACGCAGTGCGATCAGCATCGGTCCACCAGTTGTCGAAGTTGCCGTTGGCGGCGAACTGGCTGCCCGAGTCGTCGTAGCCGTGCATCATTTCGTGGCCGATGACTGCACCGATGCCACCGTAGTTCAGCGCCGGATCGGCCTTGGCGTCAAAGAACGGCGGCTGCAGGATGGCGGCCGGGAACACGATTTCGTTCTTGGTCGCGTTGTAATAGGCATTCACCGTCTGCGGGGTCATGCCCCACTCGGTCTTGTCCACCGGCTTGCCGATCTTGGCCAGCATGTAGCGGTAGTTGAAGGCCTGCGCCGCCTGCATATTGCCCAGGTAGCTGTCGCTGTTGGTGGTCAGGCCCGAGAAATCACGCCACTTGTCCGGGTAACCGATCTTCGGGGTGAAACTGGCCCACTTTTCCAGCGCCTTCTTCTTGGTGTCTGCGCCCATCCACGGCAAACCTTCCAGACGCGCCTTCAGCGCGACCGACAGGTTCTCCACCAGATGCTGCATGGCGACCTTGGATTCGGCCGGGAACACGGCGTCCACGTACAGCTGGCCCAATGCTTCACCCATCGAACCATTCACCGAATCCAGCACGCGCTTCCAGCGCGGCTGCATTTCCTGCTGACCACGCAGGGTCTTGCTGAAGAAGTCGAAGTTGGCCTGCTCGAAGTTCTTGCTCAGGTACGGCGCGGCGTTGTCCACGGTGTGGAAGCGCAGATAGGCCTGCCAGGTGGCAGCCGGCACGTCGGCCAGCATGGTGTTCAGTTCGTTGAAGAAGCCCGGCTGGGCCAGCGAGAACTTGTCCTTGGCCGGGATCTGCAGCGTGTCGAACAGCGCGGTCCAGCTGAAGTTCGGGGTCTGCTTGTCGGCATCGGCGGCGCTGACCGGGTTGTAGCGCTTGGCCGGGTCACGCAGCTCGATGCGCGACAGCGAGGCCTTGGCTAGGCGGGTTTCGAAATCCATCACCGCCTTGGCCTGCTGCTTGGCCTGCGCAGCATCGACGCCGGACAGGGTCAGCAGCTGCTCGATGTAAGCAACGTAGGCATCACGGATCTTGGCCTGCGATTCGTCGAAGTAATATCCCTTCTCCGGCAGACCCAGACCACCCTGGCCCACATAGGCGATGACGTTGGCCGAATCCTTGAAGTCCGGGCTGGCATACAGCGAGAACAGGAAGCCATTGCCCTGCGCATAGGCATCCCGCAGGTAGCCGGTGATGGCGGCGGTGTCGTTCAGCGCAGCGATCTTGTCCAGTTCCGGCTGCAGCGGCTTGATGCCGGCTGCCTCGATGGCCGCCTCGTCAGAGCCGGTCTTCCAGATGTCACCGATCTTGGCTTCGTTGGAACCTGCTGCTGCCTTGCCAGCGGCTGCCTGCTGGACCAGCGCGTGCTGCACTTCCAGCGAGCGCTCGCGCAGGATTTCGAAGCTGCCCCAGGTGGTCTGGTCGCCCGGCACCGGGTTGGCCTTGAGCCACTTGCTGTTGACGAAGCCGTTGAGGTCGGCACATGCCTGCACGGCCGGGTCGAGGTCAGCGGCATTGAGCGAGATCAGCTGGGTCTTGAGCTGTGACTGGTCAAACGCAGCCTTGGCTTCGGCAGCCGGCGCGGCAGGCGCTTCGGTCTTGCCACAGGCGGCGAGCGAGGCAGCGATTGCAACCGTCAGGGACAGGGGGACAAGCTTGTTGAATGACATGGATATCTCCGACCAAACAGGGAAGGGACGCGCACATGCAGCGACCGAACCGTGAAGCCTAATACATAGCCCCGCCTCCATGGACCCGCCGAAGGTCACATCCACGGACCACGGCACCCGCGCTCTCGCATGCGCGGTTATGTGACGCCAAACCCATTCCAAACCAGGCATTGGCAACCACAACCGCTAAGGTAAGCCATGCAAACGGCAGGGGGCCGTAGTGAAAACACTTGCCGATATCCAGCTGCTGTCCATCATCAGTGCCGTCGTCTGCATCGGCATTTCCGTGGGATTCTCGCTGCTTCTGCTGGTGTTGCCGCGTCGGCCAGCGCTGTGGGCCTGGTCGGCCAGCCTCTGGCTTACCGGCTTTGCCATGGTCTTGCTGTGCTTTTTCCAGGATGCCTCGGACGGCGCCGTGTTTGCCACGCTCAGCCTGTTGGCACTGCTGGGCTCGGTACTGCTGCTCAAGGGCACCGCCCTGCACGTCAACCGCCCGCTGCCGCTTTGGCAGCCGCTGTTGGTGATGGGCACGTTCATGGCCTTGATCAGCGCTGACATCCTGATGTGGCACACCACCTCGCTGCGGACCATCTTGTTCAGCTGGGCAACGATCGTGCTCAATGGCTGGATCGTATTGATGCTGCTGCGGCGCACGCCGGCGGAGTTGAAGCTCAGCTACCGGCTGGCCGCCGCCGTTTTCCTGTTGAACCTGCTATTGGCCGTGCCCGGCGTGTTTGGCGGCGATGCAGACACTGCTACCGATCCACAAGGCAATATCCCGCAGCTGGTGATCATCTGCCTTGGCCTGGTCTTCGCACTGGCACAATGCTTCGCCCTGATGCTGTTGGTGGTGGAACAGATCCTGGCCGAACTGCGCCACCGTGCCACCCGCGATGGACTTACTGGCCTGCTCAACCGCGCAACCCTGGTCGACCGCGGCTTGCATGCCCTGGCCAACTGCATGCGTGATGGTGACGCGTTTGCGGTACTGATCATCGACCTGGATCACTTCAAGAAGATCAACGACAACTGGGGCCATCTATCCGGTGACGCCGTACTCAGGCATTTCGCAGACGCCACCCAAGCCATCGCCCACGGCGCCCACAAACTGATTGGTCGCTACGGCGGCGAAGAATTCGTGTTGATGCTACCCGCCACCGATGCCACCGAAGCAATGATGCTGGCGGAGCAACTACTGGACGCAGCACGCAGCGCACGTGTGCAGGCCAAGAATGGCGAATTGGCTTATACGATCAGCATCGGCGTCAGCAGCAGCACCGGCGGCGCCACTCTGGAACAGCTGCTGGCACAAGCGGACAACGCGCTCTATCAGGCCAAGGCCGCCGGCCGCGACCAGGCCTGCCTGGCCGCCTGACGACCGCCGCTGCAGCTCACCCCACCCGCAGGCGCGAACCAATCACCGCCACGCAGGCCAGCAAGCCTGCAGCAATCAGGAAAGCGACCGGAAGCGACCATTGCTGGGCAATGAAGCCGATGGCGGCCGGCCCCAATAGAACGCCTGCATAGCCCAATGTAGTGACGGCGGGTATGGCCGCGCTTGCCGGCATGCGCGTCTGTCGCCCGGCCAGGCTGAACATCACCGGCACGATGTTGGCGCAGCCGATACCGACCAGCGCATAGCCCAGCAAGGCCACCGCGAAGCTTGGCACCAGCGTGGCCAGGACAAAACCGGCACAGGCGAGCAGGCCACCGGCCAGCACCGCCTTGCTCGCGCCCAGCCGATTGACCACGCTGTCGCCCAACAGGCGCGCGCCGGTCATGGCGATATTGAAGGCGACAAAGCCCCAACCGGCGTGCGCCAAGGCCACGCCGCGGACGTCGTGCAGGAACACCGCGCTCCAGTCCAGCATCGAACCTTCGGCCAGAAAGCTGATGAAACACACCGCGCCGATCACTGCCACCACGCCACGCGGCAAGGCAAAGCTGGACTCCTCCTGCGCCGCACGTTCAGTCCGCCACCAGCGCGCCGACCCGGTGGTGATGGCAAGCACCCCCGCCGCCACCACAAGACAGGCCACCAGTGCGCCCGTGCCCACCGACAGCAGCAAGGCCACCAATGCCGCCCCGCTCAACGCGCCAATGCTGTAGAAGGCGTGGAAGCCGGACATCATCGCGCGGCCGGAGTCACGCTCCACCACCACGGCCTGGATGTTCATCACGCAATCCATCGCGCCGATGCCGGCACCGAAGATCAACAAGGCCAGACCGATACTCCAAGGTGCGGAAACAACCGCCAGCAGCGGCAAGGTCAACCCCATCATCAGCACGGTTGCCAGCATCACCGGCCGGCAACCATGACGGGCTGCCAGCAGCCCGGCCAGTGGCATCGAAAGCAGCGAACCCAGGCCTAGGCACAGCAACAGCACACCAAGCATTGCGTCATCCAGACCAGCGCGCGCCTTGGCAAACGGCACCAGCGGTGCCCAGCAGGCGATCGCGAAGCCGGGTATGAAGAATGCGGCGCGCGTGGCCATTTGTTGGCAGCGCTGCAGTGCTGTTGGATTCGTCACTTGGGGTTCCTTGTTGTTTCCATTGCAGGCGCGCGCGATCGCGCCGCTGCGTCAGGCTTGTGCGATGACAACCCGATGCAGGCGCTGGGCGAAGGGGGCCAGCCGTTCCTGCATTTCCGTGCCGACGCGGTCGCTGATCAGCAATTGATCAACCTGCTCGATGCCGGCAATGCGGAAACTGCCACGCGCGCCAAGCTTCTCGTTGCTGGCGACGATCAGCGTGGCATCGCTGACCCGCAGCATGGCCTGCTTGAACGCGCATTCCTCTGCGTTGATTCCCCAGATGCCGGTCTCAGGATCGACCGCGCAGACACCGGGAATGCAGACATCAGCCTGCAGCTCGGCCAGTTGCTGCAAGGCAATCGAACCGATGGCGCCGCCACTGCGTGGATCGATCCTGCCACCGATCATCACCACCTCGGCAGCCTGCGCACCGGACAAGGCATCAGCAACGGCCGGCGCATTGGTGACCACGGTCAACGCGGTCTCCCGCAGCGCGCGGGCAATTGCGACATTGGTGGAACCGGCATCCATCAGCACCACCTGCCCCGGCAACAGCAGCGAGGCGGCGTGGGCGGCCAGGGCACCGCGCTCCGGATCATCCCGCCCCAGTCGTTCGGGCAAGGCATCGAACTGCGGGGTTGGCAGCAAGGCCCCGCCATAAACCCGACGACACAGGCCTTTGGCCGCCATCTCACGCAGATCACGGCGGATGGAGTCCTCGGAAACCGCGAACGCCAGCGCCAGCTCATTGGCCACCACCCGGCCCTGCCGGCGGAGCTGGTCGAGGATGCGTTGCTGGCGCTCCTGCGGGAGCGCGTCGGGGTCTGTTGTGATCATGGGCAGGGATCTCGGGCAGCGGTTGGGGCGAGGCGGCCAGCTGAGCCCGTGCCGGCAGAATAAATCATGCAACAATATGCACAATCGTGCAAATACGCGCATACGGGGTATCCGCAAGCCAAGCCTTACCCCTCCCCAACCCTCCCCTTCGCTTCGCGAAAGGGAGGGAGCAACAGCCCTGCCCGCCCATCGACCTAGCGTGTGCGCGGGTTGGGCAGGAACGCGGCGACGATGCCCAGCAGCGGCAGGAACGAGATCAGCTTGTAGACCCAGAGGATGCTGGTGTGGTCGGCCAGCACGCCCAGCACCGCCGCGCCCAATCCGCCCATACCGAAGGCAAAGCCGAAGAACAGGCCGGAGACCGTGCCGATGCGGTTGGGCATCAACTCCTGCGCGTACACCAGGATCGCCGAGAACGCCGAGGACAACACGAAGCCAATGATGAGGGTCAGCAGCGTGGTCCACTGCAGGGTGGCGTACGGCAGCATCAGCGCGAACGGCGCCACGCCCAGGATCGAAGCCCAGATCACCGGCTTGCGGCCGATACGGTCACCCAAGGGTCCGCCGATCAAGGTGCCGGCCGCCGATGCGGCGAGGAAACCGAACAGATGCAGCTGCGCGCTCTGTACCGAAACATGGAACTTCTGGATCAGATAGAACGTGTAGTAGCTGCTCAAACCAGCAATGTAGAAGTACTTGCTGAAGATCAGCACCAGCAGGATGCCGATCACCCACGCCACGGTCTTCGGCGGCAACAGATTGGCAGGTTTTGCTGCCACCCTGGATTGCGCGGCGACGGCAAGCAGATGCTGCTGGTACCAACGACTCACGTAGGTCAGCAGGCCGATGCCCAACAATGCGGCGCAGGCGAACCAGGCCACGCTGCGCTGCCCGTTCGGCACGATCACCGCCGCGGCCAACAACGGGCCAATCGCAGTACCGGCATTGCCGCCCAGCTGGAACACCGATTGCGACAGGCCATGGCGGCCGCCCGAGGCCAGCCGCGCGATGCGCGATGACTCCGGATGGAAAACCGCCGAGCCGATGCCGACCAGCATCGCCGCCATCAGCACCGTCACGAAGTTGGGCGCGAACGCCAACAGCAACAGACCACACAAGGTGGACAGCATGCCCATCGGCAGCGAATACGGCGCAGGGCGCTTGTCGGTGCGCAGGCCGATCAAGGGCTGGAACAACGACGCAGTCAGCTGATAGGTCAAGGTGATCAAGCCTACCTGGGCGAAGCTCAGATGGAACTGGGCTTTGAAGATCGGGTACAGCGCCAGGATCAGCGACTGCATCATGTCGTTGACCAGATGCGAACTACTGATCGCCGCAAGCACACCTACGGCGACCGGACGACGCTGTGGAGATGGAGCAGCACTGATATCGGAAGTGGTCGACGACATGACGTAGCCATGAAACCAGGGGAGGCCGGCATGGTAGATTCCCGCTACCCGCCCATCCTGCGCGATATGGTCATGCATCTTCTCGAAAAGGACATAAGCAGCCGCAAAGGTCGGCGCCTGCCCTTGCCAGCAGGCCCCAACACGGCGGTGTACTGCAAGGCACGCGACTATGCGGCCACCACGCTGATCCCACTGCATCATCACCCGGACCGCCATCAGTTGGTGTATGCGGAAACCGGCGTGCTGGTGGTACGCGCCGGCATGGGCCGCTGGGTGGTGCCCAGCACACGCGCAATCTGGATGCCGGCTGGTGTCGGCCATCAAGTGCACTGCATCGGTGCGGTGCAGATGCGCAGCCTGTACATCCTCCCGCAGTGCATGCCAGAGGCAGCGACTACGCCGTCGGCAGTGTCCATCACGCCCTTGCTGGCCTCCCTGATCCGCGCCGCCGCACAGATCGCTCCGACCTACCCCGAAGACTCCCGCGACGGCCGCCTGATGCGCCTGATCCTGGACGAAGTACAGACCCTGCCAGTACTGCCCTTGCACCTGCCTGAGCCACGCGATCCCCGCCTGCGCCAGATAGGCCGGCGCCTGGAGCGCCATCCCGACGATGCATCGACGTTGCAGGACTGGGCCGCACGCCTGCAGGTCGATGTGAAGACCATCCAGCGCCTGTGCGCGCGCGAGCTGGGCATGACCTTCGGCCAATGGCGGCAGCAGGCACGCCTGCTGCGCGCCCTGGAGCAACTTGCAGTCGGGGAGAAAGTCATCGATGTGGCCTTGGCGCTGGGCTATGAGAGCCCGAGCGCGTTTGCCACCATGTTCAAGCGCCGCTTCGGGCTGACACCGAGTCAGTTCTTCCGCTGAGGCCGCATACAAGCCGCTGCGCTGCCGCAGCGGGTAACAAGTCGTCCATCGTGCGCCGTTGTCAGCCCGCTGTAGCCGTTGCCGCCTCATCAATCAAGGCTGCAACTTCCACCGGATGCGACGCCAGCGAGGCATGCCCAGCCTCCAGCGTTATCACCTTGCGCGCGTTGAGGCGGGCCGACATCGCCTTCTGGTTCTCCGGCGCGATCATCCGGTCCTGGCCTGATATCTGGTACCAGCTCGGCTTATGCCGCCAGGCTGGGTTACTGATGTTGTCACCGAAGGTGCTGGCCAACGGGGCCTTCTGCGTGACCGCCATGACGAAGCCTTCTTCCTCGGGCAGGTCCTGACAAAAGCTCTCGTGGAACTTGTCAGCCTTGAGCCACAGGTAGCCGTCGCTGTCTGGTGCCAGGTTCGGCGCTGCAACCGGAAGATGCTGCTGGGTGATGCCACCAGGGCTTTCGCCTGCATCCGGGGCGAAGGCAGCAATGAACACCAGTGCCCTTACATTGGGCAGGTTCCCGGCCTGGCTGATCACCGCGCCGCCGTAGGAATGCCCTGCCAGGACCACCGGCCCATCGACCTGCGCCACCATCTTGCGGGTGCGTTCGGCGTCGTCGGCCAGCGATGTAAGTGGGTTCTCAACCGCACGGATGTCCTGGTAACCCAATCGTCGCAGCTCCACGATCACCCGCGCCCAATGCGCCGCCCCGCCCCAGAAACCATGCACCAGAACCACTGCCGGCTTGCCCATGACGCGTACTCCCGCTGATTGGAATAGTCAGTGACGCAGAAGCGACCTCATCGCTCCGTCTGCAATTGGCAGTCGCCCTGAGTCGCCATTCTGCGGCGCGGCCGTAAACCGGCGGTGACGGTTTCATTGCCGGACTCCATCGAAAACGAGTGGCCTCAATTCAGCGAGGACTCCTGCGCAGGCCGTGCCATTGCACGGCACTGCAATTCACCGCCGCCACTTTCGCAGGAGCTTCCATCGTGTGCTCTGCAAACCACCACTGCACACATCGAAAAATCAGTGATCCAGACATGAAATGGTTCGTTTCCGGCCGCATAGCTGACCTGCTCGCAAACGCTCGACTGTTTTCGCTATGCTGCGCGGCCGCTCGCCCGGGTCGTACCTGTGCGGGCTTTGCTTTTGTAGAAATCTTTACTTCATTGGATGAGAAATGGCTGCAAACGTAAAACTTGATGCTTTGAGCGAAATTGCTGGCTTCATCGGCGCCGCATTGGTGGACAGCGACAGCGGCATGGCGCTGGGCACCCTGGGTGGCGGCGCCATCAACATGGAAGTTGCCGCCGCCGGCAACGCCGACGTCGTTCGCGCCAAGCGCCGCGTGGCCAACTCGCTGGGCCTGAGCGACGTGGTGGAAGACATCCTGCTCACCTTGTCCAAGCAGTACCACCTGATCCGCCCGCTAGACGGCAACAAGGATCTGTTCCTGTATGTCGTGCTCGACCGCACCCACGCCAATCTGGCAATGGCGCGGCACGAACTGAAGTCCTTCGAGAAGACCCTGGATTTCAAGTAAGCCGAGGCTGTTCTTGTCTGCATGCAGAAGCCCGGCCTGATGCCGGGCTTCTGCTTTGTGCATGGGCCTGGGCACCTCGTAATGCGGCGCAGTCTTCGCCTCTCTTGTAGGAGCGGCGTGAGCCGCGACGCACGTACATTCTCAGATGACAAAAATAGCGGCGACCGCAGCAACCTCAGCTTCGCGGCTCACGCCGCTCCTACAAAAACTGCGCAGCCCGTTGTGTCAGCGAATATATTCGCCAACGACTCAGCGCACCGGTCCGCAGCTGCAGTCCTTCCGCACTGACGATGCGCCGCGCACCAAGCCCAAACGCGGCACGCGTGCAGGGCGACCTAGCGGATTGGACGACTCACCCCTTCGGCGCGGCCAGCAGGTACTTCAGGCCATGCATGAAACCACGCGGCGCAACGCTGAGGTGGTCCTCGTCATTGAGCACATCCAGCTTCAGCTCCAGTGACTGCCCACCTCGGGCCCCCAATAGACCTATCATGCGCTGCGCATCGACCACCATGTCGGCATCGCCACCATGCTGTACCGACTCGTACTCGCCGATATACATGTAGGCCCGCACGGGGAGCTCGGCGGCCTTGCCTGCCGCGGCCAGTCGTCGCTCCATCTCATGTTTGTCGAACCAGTACGACGGGCTGCCAAGGATGTAACCGCTGAACAATTGCGGGCGTTCCAGCAGCACCTGCGTCCCCAGCAAAGCACCGTAGGAATGGCCGAGGAACATGCGCCGACTCTCGTCACTGCGGTAGCGCTTGGCCACAAATGGCAGTACCTGCGTTTCCAGGTAGCTGATGTAGTCGCTGGCGCCACCGTGCACGGCATCGGCTGGCGAACCGCTGGGCCCCCTGGTGGTTGGCGTGTAATCGCGGCGGCGGCTCTGCATGCCGCCCTCGCCCTTGGCATAGGACAGGCCGACCAGGATGAAGTCCTCGATCTTGCGACCTTCGACATTCAATCGCCGCGCCATCTGCCAGACCAACGGGAAGGCATAGTCGGCATCGGTGACGTACAAGACCGGATAGCGCTTGTCCGGGTTGTCCGCGTAGCCGGCAGGCAAGGCCACGAACACCTGATAGTTGCGGCCACTGACAGGATCCGGCACGTCCCAGACTTCACTGCCCAGCACTTCATAAGGTTTGCCTTCGCCGCGCTGCGCGGTTGCAGCTGAAGGCTTCGCAGCGGCCGCTTCTGGTGTGGCATTGGGTGCAGCTTGGTGAGCGCCACTACAGGCGCTCAGCACCACCATTGCCGCTACCGACATCATCCATTTGCTCAAGCAGACACTCCAGTCATCGTGATCAGTTCCCGATGATGGCATGGCAAGGCGCGCATCCGGAGGCCGCTCCAGTCATCTGACGCACGCATCTCCGTCCGGACCATGAAGCTGCATCTGGCAGGAACAGCGTCAGCCGCGAAGCCGGGACATCATCAGCACCTGCTTCGCGGCTGACGCCGCTCCTGCAAGCACACAAAAAATCCGATGCCAGCATGCTGGCATCGGATTGGGGTAATTCACTATTGAAGCAGGCAGCACCAATGCTGGTGCTGCTTCCAACTGATTGCTTACTTGGCCTTGCCCTGATTGGCTACAGCTTCGGCGGCCTTCTTGGCTGCTTCCGGGTCGCCCAGGTAACGGAACGACTTGACGGTGAGGTCGTCGTTCAATTCGAACAGCAACGGGATACCGGTCGGGATGTTGAGCTCGAGGATGGCTTCCTTGCTCACGTTGTTGAGGTACTTGTACAGCGCGCGCAGCGAATTGCCATGGGCGGTGACCAGCACGGTCTTGCCTTCCTTCAGCTGCGGGGCGATGGCGTCGTGCCAATACGGCAGCACACGATCCAGCGTGGTCGCCAGCGACTCGGTCGCCGGCAGCGCATTGCGGTCCAGGCCGGCATAGCGGCGGTCGTGGATCGGATGACCCGGATCGGCCAGGTCCATCGGCGGCGGCGGGATGTCGTAGGAACGGCGCCACACCTTGACCTGTTCCTCGCCATGCTTGGCAGCGGTCTCAGCCTTGTCCAGGCCCTGCAGGCCACCGTAGTGGCGCTCGTTCAAACGCCAGGACTTGTTGACCGGCAGCCAATCCTGACCCAGTTCGGCCAAGGCACCCTGCAAGGTGTGGATGGCGCGCTTGAGCACCGAGGTATGGGCCACGTCGAACTGCAGGCCTTCTTCCTTCATCAGCCGGCCGGCGTTGGCAGCCTCCTGGCGGCCCTGCTCGGTGAGGTCCACGTCCACCCAGCCGGTGAAGCGGTTGTCGAGGTTCCACTGGCTCTGGCCATGGCGCAACAGCACGAGTTTGCGGGTCACTGCGGAGGTCTCCGGATGGGGAAGTAAGACGGCGATTGTAGCCCCTTCACGTTGGCTTCCGTTCCTTGTTCGGAGTGTGCGTATGGGAGCAATGTGGTTGCAGAAGAGACTGGTTTTGTTTGTTTGGTGCAGGAGCAGGAGCAAGAGCCCCCCCTCCCCAGCCCTCCCCTTGCCTTTGGCAAAGGGAGGGGGCGAAGCAGCAGCCCTGCGCGCAACCTAGGCTTTGGCCCCCTCCCTTTCGCGCAGCGAAGGGGAGGGCTGGGGAGGGGTAACGCTTTCAGCCGCCAGCTTCCAGCCCGCCAACCCTCTCCACCAAAACAACAATCCATTCCCTGCACGACAACCCCCTCTTCGCTTCCACCGTGCCATCCTGCCCGCACCTTCAAACACCCCGGAGCAGCCAGCCATGACCACCATCATCAGCCCGCGCGTCCATGACCTTGGCGGCTTCCAGGTCCGCCGCGCGGTCCCGTCGTTGCAAGCGCGCAGCGTTGGCTCATTCGTGTTCGTGGACCATATGGGCCCAGCCATCTTCAGTCCCGGCCAAGGCATCGATGTGCGTCCGCACCCGCATATCGGTCTGGCCACGGTCACCTTCCTGTGGGCCGGGCAGATCGGCCATCGCGACACCCTGGGTTCGGAGCAGATCATCCGCCCCGGCGACGTCAACTGGATGACCGCCGGACGTGGCATCGCCCACTCCGAGCGCAGCCCCAGCGCGGCGCGCGAACATGCCCAGGCCCTGCATGGCATGCAGACCTGGGTGGCACTGCCCAAGAGCCATGAGGAAACCGACCCGGGATTCTTCCATTTCTCCGCCGATCAGCTGCCGCAGCAGCACCGTGACGGTGCCTGGTTGCGGGTGATCGCCGGCCGCGCCTATGGCGAGGAATCACCGGTCAAGGTATTTGCCGACACCTTGAACGTAGCCATCGACCTTGAGCCTGGCGCCGAGATCGACCTCGACAATTCCCACGTCGAGCGTGCGCTCTACATTCTCGAGGGCGACGCCCAGCTGGATGGTGTGGATGTGCCTACCCAACACCTGATCATCCCCGAGCCAGGTGCACGCAGCCGCCTGCGCGCCAAGACGCCGCTCAAAGCCATGCTGATGGGTGGCGAACCGCTGGATGGCCCGCGCCACCTGTGGTGGAACTTCGTCTCCAGCTCCAAGGAGCGGATTGAGCAGGCCAAGGACGATTGGCAGAACGGCCGCTTCGGCACGATCCCCGGCGACGACAAGGAGTTCATTCCCCTGCCTGGATGAGCTCACTTCCCTCATCAAGGCAGGGGAAGTTCGACTGCCCACCCCTGCCTTTCTGTAGCCGATAACCCGCAAATCGCGCATAGACCCAAAGCACTACAGTTACGCAGGCAAAAAAGTTAGCGAATTTGTTACTCACTTCACCCTCTTCTCCGTTATTTTCCCCACACCCGTACCGGGGAAAACATAGGGAACATCATCATGAGCATGGGAAAGCGTTTGGCTGCCGAGTTCCTCGGCACCTTCTGGTTGGTCTTGGGCGGCTGCGGCAGCGCGGTATTGGCAGCGAAGTTCGGCGGTGACGCCAATCCGCTGGGTATTGGCTTTGTCGGTGTTGCCCTGGCCTTCGGTCTGACCGTACTGACAGGTGCCTATGCGTTCGGCCACATCTCCGGCGCACACTTCAACCCGGCCGTGAGCATCGGCCTGTGGGCTGGCGGTCGCTTCCCGGCCAAGGACCTGCTGCCCTACATCGTGGCCCAGGTACTGGGCGGCATCGTCGCTGCCTTCATCCTGTTGCAGATCGCCAAGGGCAATGCCAGCTTCCTGATCGACGGCAGCCAGGCCGGCGCCTTCGCCAGCAATGGCTACGGTGCGCTGTCGCCCGGCGGCTACACGGTCGCTGCTGCGTTCCTGTGCGAAGTGGTGCTGACCGCAGTGTTCCTGGTCGTGATCATGGGCGCTACCCATGGCCGTGCCCCGGCTGGCTTCGCGCCGATTGCCATTGGCCTGGCGTTGACCCTGATCCACCTGATCAGCATCCCGGTCACCAACACCTCGGTCAACCCGGCCCGCTCCACCGCCGTTGCCTTGTTTGCCGGCCCCGGTGCGATCAGCCAGCTGTGGCTGTTCTGGGTGGCACCGATCCTGGGTGCAGCCATCGGCGGCCTGGCCTACAAGTGGATTGGCAGCGACAAGTAAGCCACCGCATTGGTTTCAACTGTTATCAATCAGTCGAAAACGGTCCCCTCGCGGGGCCGTTTTCTTTGGCAGGAACGACACTTTGCATGTAACGGGGTTTTTGTAATACCGTCGCAACCTGGCTGGCGCGCATGGGGATGCACGTACACGGGGAGGGATACCACCCACCAGCCAGTACCGCCTTCAGAACCATCCACACGACTTCGTCGCGCCGTCAGGCCGATGTTCCATGGGGGAATGCGAAGTGAAGACTGTTCTTGTTTTATCTGCCGCACTGGCGCTCGCCGCCAGCGCAAACGCTTTCGCCCAGCAGGCCGTGCAATGCCCATCGCTGCCAGCCAGCAGCGGCCTGCATTGGGAGCAACAGACACAAAGCGACTTCATCGTCTGCAAAGCCACCACCGAAGATGGCCGCGCAGTACTGAACATGATGCTGAGTGGTCGCGATCCCGGCCTGGCCTTGAACCGCCCATTGCGTGCGGAGAAAGGCGAATTCGGTGGCGAAGCCATGTATTGGTACAAATTGGACATGGGTGGCCGTGATCTGCCCGGTTTGGAGTCGCGCCGCATCAGCGTGGTCAAGCTGGACAAGAACCGCTATGCGCAGATCTGGATCGACGCCGCCGATAGCAGCGAACTGGGCACCCTGCAGGGCCTGACCCAGACCTTGAACCTCAATCCCTCTGCTTTGGCCGGTAGCAATTAAGCACCGATTGATCCTTGCCTGTTGCTGCACCGCAATTGATGCCGGTCCCGTCGCATTGCGCGCGGGACCGGCCATCGCTCAGAAGCGGCCTTCCTGGTAATCGACGAAGGCCTGCATCAGTTCCTCGCGGGTGTTCATCACGAACGGCCCATGCCGCGCTATCGGCTCGCGCAGCGGGCGCCCGGCCACCACGATCAAACGCGCGCCCTCGCCACCGGCGCGCATGTGCAGCGTGCTGCCACCGCCCATCACCGCCAGCTGCTGCAGCTCAACCGCCCGCGCATCCTCGCCCTCGCCCAGCCACGCATTGCCCTCGAACACATAGACGAAGGCGATGTGGCCTTCAGGCAAGCGGTAGCTCCAAGCGGCGCCCGCGCTCAGGCCTATATCCAGATAAACAGGGTCGGTGGCTGGTTGCTGGATCGGGCCGGTGACCGAGTCCACCGTACCGGCGATTACTTTCACACTCACACCTGCAGCTGGCGCCAACTGCGGGATGCGCTCAGGCGCGAACTCCTGATAGCGCGGCTCGCCCATCTTGTCGCGCGCCGGCAGGTTCACCCACAGCTGGAAACCACGCATGCGACCGGACTCCTGCTCGGGCATTTCCGAGTGCACCAAGCCGCGCCCGGCCGTCATCCACTGAACGCTGCCAGGGGTAAGCAAACCCTCGTTGCCGTGGTTGTCCTTGTGCCGCATGCGGCCATCAAGCATGTAGGTCACTGTCTCGAAACCACGGTGCGGGTGGTCGGGGAAACCGGCAATGTAGTCCTCTGCCCGGTCCGTGCCGAACTCATCCAGCATCAGGAACGGGTCCAGCTCCGGCAGCGATGGCGTACCAATGACCCGGGTCAGGCGCACACCGGCACCGTCGGAGGTTGGCATGCCACGGATAGTACGAACCACCCGTGCGGAATCTTGGCTAGTCATGGGAAATCTCCTTGAACATGTTGCAGACAATGGCCGTCAGCAGCCACCAAACCAATCGCCATCCTTGCAACCATTCGTTCCAGCCAGCCTACCGCTGCAGCACAGCGCTGCCCCGCAGTCATGTTCAATAAGACATGGACCTAAGACCAAAGTCGCATCCGCTTCAGCTGCCATGCACATTGACCCCTGACCTGCATGGGTAGACCCTTGGACACATTCCCCTGCGAGGCGACTCGATGAAAGGTTTTTCAAAGGCCGGATGGGCGCTGCTGTCCCTGATAGGCGCGTTCTGTCTTGGCGTCGTGGCGCTACGCCGCGGCGAGCACATCAATGCCCTGTGGATCGTGATCGCAGCGGTTTCGCTGTATCTGGTGGCATTCCGCTACTACGGCCTGTTCATCGCCAACAAGGTACTGGGGGTCGACCCCACCCGCGCCACGCCAGCGATCATCAACAACGATGGCCTGGACTACGTGCCCACCAACAAGCATGTGTTGTTCGGCCACCACTTCGCCGCCATTGCCGGCGCCGGCCCGCTGGTCGGCCCGGTGTTGGCCGCGCAGATGGGCTACCTGCCCGGCACGCTATGGCTGATTGCCGGCGTGGTGCTGGCCGGTGCGGTGCAGGACTTCATGATCCTGTTCATTTCCAGCCGCCGCAACGGCCGCTCGCTGGGCGATCTGGTGCGCGAGGAAATGGGCCAGGTGCCCGGCACCATCGCCCTGTTCGGCGTCTTCATGATCATGATCATCATCCTTGCGGTGCTGGCGATGATCGTGGTGAAGGCTTTGGAGGGCAGCCCCTGGGGCATGTTCACGGTCATAGCCACAATGCCCATCGCCATGTTCATGGGCGTGTACATGCGTTACATCCGCCCCGGCAAGATCGGTGAAATCTCGATCGCAGGCCTGTTCCTGCTGATCGCAGCGATCTGGTACGGCGGCAAGGTTGCTGCTGATCCGGTGCTGGGCCCGATGTTCACCTTCACCGGCATCCAGATCACCTGGATGCTGATCGGCTATGGCTTCGTCGCTGCGGTACTGCCGGTGTGGCTGCTGCTGGCACCACGCGACTACCTGTCCACCTTCCTCAAGATCGGCACGATTGTCGGTCTGGCGATCGGCATCCTGATCGTGATGCCGGAATTGAAAATGCCGGCGCTGACCCAGTTCACCGACGGCACTGGCCCGGTGTGGAAGGGCAGCATGTTCCCGTTCCTGTTCATCACCATTGCCTGTGGCGCGGTGTCGGGCTTCCATGCGCTGATCAGCTCGGGCACCACCCCCAAGCTGCTGGCCAATGAAGGTCACATTGCTTACATCGGTTACGGCGGCATGCTGATGGAATCCTTCGTGGCAATCATGGCCATGGTGGCTGCCTCGATCATCGAGCCGGGCATCTACTTCGCCATGAACAGCCCCGCTGCGATCATCGGCACCGACGTGGTGCACGCTGCCCAGGTCGTCACCAACTGGGGCTTTGCAATCACCCCGGACCAGCTGACCGCAACCGCAGCAGAGATTGGTGAAACCACCATCCTCTCGCGCGCCGGTGGTGCGCCGACCCTGGCCGTTGGTATCGCGCAGATCCTGCACGCGGTGCTGCCGGGCGACGGCATGATGGCGTTCTGGTACCACTTCGCCATCCTGTTCGAAGCACTGTTCATCCTGACCGCCGTCGACGCCGGTACCCGTTCGGGCCGCTTCATGCTGCAGGACCTGCTGGGCAACTTCGTGCCGGCCCTGCGCCGTACCGATTCGTGGGTGGCCAGCTTCATCGCCACCGGCGGCTGCGTCGCACTGTGGGGTTACTTCCTGTACCAGGGCGTGACCGATCCGCTGGGCGGCATCAACATGCTGTGGCCGCTGTTCGGCATTGCCAACCAGATGCTGGCTGGCGTGGCGCTGCTGCTGTGCACCGTGGTGCTGTTCAAGATGAAGAAGGACAAGTACGCCTGGGTGCCGCTGGTCCCGGCTATCTGGCTGCTGATCTGCACCACCGCAGCCGGCTTCATCAAGATCTTCTCCGACGTTCCGGCAGTGGGCTTCCTGGCCCAGGCGCACAAGTACCGTGACGCCATTGCCGCTGGCGAACTGCTGGCACCGTCGAAGAACTTCGACCAGATGCACCAGGTCATGGTGAACAACTACATCAACACCGGCCTGACCGCGTTGTTCCTGTTCGTGGTGTTCGCGGTGCTGGTTTACTCGGTGAAGACCATCGCCGCTGCACGCCGCTCGCCGGTTCGCACCGACAAGGAAACCCCGTACGTGGCACTGAAGCCGCACGAGGTTGACCTGTAATGGGCACCGAGCTGGTCCCCGTCGGCCAGTACCAGACGTTCCGCCGCACCTGGCGGCGTCTGGTGCAGACCGCGCGGCTTTGCTGCGGCGTGCCGGACTACGACAACTATGTCCGGCACATGCGCGAGAAGCATCCTGACCGTGAGGTCATGGATTACAAAACCTTCTTCCGCGAACGTCAGGAAGCCCGCTTCGGCGGCAGGAGCGGCTTCCGCTGCTGTTGAAGCCGCGGAGAAAAGAAACTAAAAAGGCGGCGCCATTGGCGCCGCCTTTTTGCTGCCTGTAGTGCCGAGCCATGCTCGGCAGAGGCCTTACCGACAACCCGGTTTGTAGGAGCGGCGTAAGCCGCGAAGCCGGTGTTGCCGCAGATCACGCTGTCATCGCAATCACATGATTTGTCGGTTTCGCGGCTCACGCCGCTCCCACAAATGCAATGAGATCTCAGGCACCCGCCATCCACTTCAGCATCAGGCCGGTCATGTAGGCGATCACCGTGCCCGTGGCATAACCCACCGTGCCCAGCAGCACACCCACCGGCGCCAGCGTCGGATGGAATGCCGCAGCCACCACCGGTGCCGATGCCGCCGCACCGATATTGCCCTGCGAACCAATCGCAAAGAAGAACAGCGGCGTACGCAGCATCCGCCCAACCACATACAACAGGCCGATATGCACGCCCATCCAGATCACGCCCAGCAGGAACAACCACGGACGGTCGGCCAGCGACAGCAGGTCCATCTGCATGCCGATGCAGGCAATCAGGAAATACAGGAACAAGGTGCCGATCTTCGATGCACCAGCCGCCTCAAGATTCCGCGCACGGGTAAAGCTCAGCAGCAGACCGGCGATGGTGGACAGCATCACCACCCATACAAACGACGAATCCAACGAGGCCCTGCTGGCCCAGCTGATGTTGGCACCAAACCAGGCCGCCAGCGGTGTCGCCAATGCATGCGCCAGGCCCACCACACCCAGGCCAACGCCGACGATAACCATCAGATCCGTCAGGCTGGGATTGCGCGCACTCTTGGCCTCGTACTCGGCGATGCGACGTTTCATGTCGTCGATGGCGGAAGTATCTGCACCACTCTTGGCATCAATTGCCTGCGAGCGACCGGCCAACCACAGCAGCACCGCCATCCACAGACTGGCGCAGGCCACGTCGACCACGGCGATCTGGCCGAACGTGGTTGCATCGACATTGAAGGTCTCGCGCATGGCGGCCATGTTGGCGCCGCCGCCAATCCAGCTGCCGGCCAACGCCGCCATGCCGGCCCAGGTGTCACCGGCCACGGTTTCCGGATGGATGAACTTCATCACCTGGAACGACACCGCGGCACCCAGCACGATACCGAAAGTGCCGGTGACGAACATCACCAGCAACTTGGGCCCGAGCTTGGCAATGCCTTTCAGGTCGATGGAAAGCGTGAGCAGCACCAGCGCAGCCGGCAGCAACACGTCGCGTGCAATAGGGTTGTAGAGCTTGGTGCTATGACCGTCGATCAGGCCCGTCGTGTTGTAGATGGCGGGGATGAAGTAGCACAGCAGCAGCGCAGGCACCCAGGTGAATATCTTCTTCCAGAACGGGGTTGGGCCGCTGGCCAACCAGAAGATCAGGGCCAAGGTGGCAGCGATCAGGCCGAGGCCGACGATGTCATTGGTGATGAGCGCAGTATTGGGTTCGGTCGGCATAAGGCCTGTTCCTGTCGATCGAAGGGAAATAAAAACGCCACGTTGGTGACGTGGCGTGGGAGGGTGGAGCCTAGCATGGTGGTGTTGTGTGCGGGGTTTATCTGGTGAAAGCGGCGCTTCGCGCCTTCCCCTCTCCCCAACCCCTCTCCCACAAGGGGAGAGGGGCTTCAAAGCTGCAATTACAAATACTGCTGGAGCTCGTGGCGTGTTGAGCCTCTCCCCTTGCGGGGTGAAAGGAGCTGCTTGCGAACCATGGGTTCGCGGCTCATTGAACGCCCCTGCGCCAGCGCAAGGGCCGGGGCGGGGGGGAGGGCAAGCGCGCAGCGCGCTTGAAGTCAACCCGCCCCAGCCATCGCCCGCAACGTAATCCCCACCACATAGGCCGCACCGGTACCCACCGCATAACCCAAGGTGCCCAGCAGCACACCCACCGGCGCCAGGGCCGGATGGAAGGCCGTCGCCAGCACCGGCGCCGAAGCCGGCCCACCGATATTGCTCTGCGATGCAATGGCGAAATAGAAGAACGGCACCTTCAGCAGTTTGCCGGCCAACCACAGCAACACGATGTGCACGCCAATCCAAAGCACGCCGAGCGCGAACAACCACGGTTTCTCCAGCAGCGCCAACAGATCCATCTGCATGCCGATGCAGGCGATCAGGAAGTACAGGAACATCGAACCCCACTTCGACGCGCCCACGCCTTCCAGCTCGCGCACGCGGGTGAAGCTCAGGCCCAGACCGATGAAGGTGGCCAACATCACCACCCACACAAACGGCTTGTCCATGCTCACCGAGCTGGACCAGCTCGCGTTTGCAGCAAACCAATCGGCCAGCGGCGCAGCCAGGCCATGTGCCAGTGCAACCGCACCGAAGGCCACACCGGCCATCACCATCAGGTCACCCAGCGCAGGAATGCGCGCATGCTGCGCCTGGTAGCTGGCCACACGATCACGCAGATCATCCAGCGCGCGCGTATCGGCACCACTGCGCTTGTCCATGGCCGGCGCGCGTGAGGCGAAAAAGATCAGCACTGCCATCCACACGTAGCCGACGCCAACGTCCACCACCGCGAACTGGCCGAAGGTGGTGGCGTCGACCTCGAAGATCTCCTTCATCGCCAGCATGTTGGCACCGCCACCGATCCAGCTGCCGGCCAACGCTGCCATACCGCCCCAGGTTGCGCCGGACACCGTTTCCGGGTGCAGCCAAGCCATTATCTGGAAGGCGACCACCGCGCCGAGCATGATGCTCAGCACCGCTGCCACATACATCGCCAGCATCTTCCAGCCCAGGCCGAGGATGCCTTTCAGGTCGATGGACAGGGTCAACAACACCAGCGCGGCAGGCAGGAACACATCGCGCGCGATCGGGTTGTAGAGCTTGGTGGTTTCGCCGTCGATCAGGCCGACGGTGTTGTACACGCCGGGAATGAAATAACACAGCAGCAACGCGGGCACGAAGCTGTAGAACTTTTTCAGCAGCGGATTGCTGCTGCCCGATGTCCAGAAAATAACCCCCAACGTGGCGGCAATCAGGCCGAACACGATGATGTCATTGCTGATGAGTGCGCCTGTTGCGGCTGCCATCATCGTCTATCCCCTTGTTGTGCGTATGCGGGCAAGCCCCCTCGCCCATGAATGAAACCTGCAGCCGCACCGCACCGTAAGGGAGACAGCAATTGCGCAGGACTGGATACAATGGCGCGTCCCTCGCCTTTCCCCGGCCATCCAGACCTGGTTTGACACCACTTCCATTGCCGCCGGAGCACCGCTCCGCCGACGTAATTCAAGGCCGGGTCACCACCGCCGCACGTTGCCGCGCGTATTCCTCATCGGTGATCAGGCCCTGGGCCTTGAGTTGTTCCAGCTGCTGCAGGCGTTGTTGTGCAGTGGCCATCGGGTTGCCGGGAGCGCGCGAGGCACGCATCGCCAGCCAGACAATCAGGCCGACCACGCTGGCCGCAAGTGCGAACACGAACAGCAGAATCAACCAGTGCCAGATGCTGAACATTCCCATCGCAGGCTCTCCTTCGCGACTGCCGAGGTGATGGCCCTACGAACGGTGCCATCGCCTTGAAAAAAGGGGCGCGCCATCGACACGCCCCTTTCCATCCACTTACTGGCCGATGTGCTGCTTCAACCAGCCATTGACCGTGTCATGCCACTGCACGCTGTTATGCGGCTTCAACACCCAATGGTTTTCGTCAGGGAAGTACAGGAACTTGGACTCGATACCCTGACGCTGCAGCGCGGTGAACGTGGCCAGGCCCTGCTCCACCGGGATGCGGTAATCCAGCTGGCCCTGCACCACCAGCATCGGCTTCTTCCAGTTGGCGACGTGGTTGACCGGGTTGAACTTCTCGTAGTTCTGCGGCACGGCGTACGGCGTACCGCCCTGCTCCCACTCGGTGAACCACAGTTCTTCGGTGGCATAACCCATGGCGCGCTGGTCGAACACACCGTCGTGGTTCACCAGGCACTTCCACGGCTCGTTCCAGTTGCCGGCGATCCAGTTGACCATGAAGCCGCCGTAGCTGGCGCCCAGCGCACAGGCCTTGTCGCCGTTGAGGAAGCTGTACTTCTGCTGCGCCGCGGCCCAGCCCTTCTGCAGGTCTTCCAGCGGGCGGTCGCCCCAGTGCTGGCTGATCGCATCGGTGAAGGCCTGGCCGTAGCCGGTGGAACCGTGGAAATCGATCATCACCACCGCGTAGCCCTGACCGGCATAGGTCTGCGGGTTCCAGCGGTAGCTCCAGCCATTGCCGAAGCTGCCCTGCGGGCCACCGTGGATCAGGAAGGCCACCGGGTACTTCTTGCCTTCCTGGTAGTTGTGCGGCTTGACCACATAGCCGTGCACGGTCTCATCGTTCCAGCCCTTGAACGAGAACTGCTCGAAGTCACCGAAGTTCACGCCCTCGAGCATTTCGCCAGCGCTCTGGGTGATGGCACGCTGCGGTGCGCCGGCAGCGGTGCTGCTGGTGAACACCTGGTCGCCGCTCTTCAGCGAATTACGGGTGAAGGCCAGCGCATCACCGGCGATGTCGAAGGAGGAGATACTGCCCTCGCCCACCAGCTTGGTCGGCTCGCCGCTGGCGATATTGACTGCGAACAGCGGGTGTTCGCCCATGTCCTGCGCGGTGGTGTAGATGGTCTGCCCGTCGGCCGACAAGGTGATGCCATCGGCCGAACGGTCCCACTGTGCGGCGATTTCCTTGACCTTGCCGCTGGCCACGTCCATCGCCATCAGGCCGAAGCGGTCAGCCTCGAAGCCCGGGCGCTTCATCGCGCGGTAGAACAGGGTCTTGCCGTCGGCGCTGAACACCGGGCCGGCATCCCACGCGGGGTTGGCAGCGGTCAGATTGACCGGTGCCTGCTTGCCGGCAGCATCGAGCTTGTACAGGTCGAAGTTGGTCGACCACGGTTCCTTGCTGCCCTGCACGCGGATGCTGGCCACCACGGCCTTGCCATCCGGCGACCAGACGAAGTCTTCATTGCCGCCGAACGGCTTGGACGGTGCATCACCGGCCAGCGTCGCGCTGATCGCCGATGCGCCCTTCACCGCAGCTGCGCCTGCAGCCGGCAGCGGGGCCACGAACAAGGTGTTGCGGCGACCGTCGGCCCAGGTATCCCAGTGCCGCACGAACATGCTGTCGTAGACCTGGCCGCTGCTCTTGTCGGCCTTTTCCTTCTCAAGACGCTTGCTGGTGCAGGCCAGGTCCGAGCCGCAGTCCTGGAACACGCCGGCGCTGAACAGCACGCGGTCGCCCTGCGGCGAGATGCGGTAGCTGTCCACGTCCAGCGCGAAATCGGTGAGCTGACGCGGCTCGCCGCCGGCCAGCGGCATCACGTACAGCTGCTGGCTACCGTTCTTGGCGCTGAGGAAGTAGACGTTCTGGCCTTCGATCGAGGCCGAGTTGACGTTCCAGCCGGCCGGGGTCAACTGCTTGGGCGGCGCCATGTCGCGGGTGCGCAGGTCGCGGATCCACAGGCTGTTGCTGGCCTTGAGGTCGGCATCGACGATGCGCTTGGCAAACACCACCTGCGCGCCATTGGCGCTGAGCAAAGGCGCGGAGGCGCGGTCCAGCTTGACCATGTCGCGGACTTCAAAACCGCGCGCACTGGCCAGCGACGGCAAGGCGGCCAGCAGGCACAGCGGCAACAGGGCGTGACGAAGCTTCATGGGCAACTCCCAGGCAAAGGCAAACCCCGATGGTAGGCGGCCAGCCTGCCCCACTGCAAAGGCTTGAAGTCATGCCAGGGCAACCGCCGGAAACAGCAAAGCCGCCCGAGGGCGGCTTTGGCTTCAGCTCCCTCCCTTTGGCCGCAGGCCAAGGGGAGGGTTGGGGAGGGGTGCTTCGGCTTCGGCTTCGGCTCTAAAGCTTCAAGCCTACTTCCAACTCAAAACCAAAAGCTCCCCTCTTCCGCCCTTCGGGCACCTTCTCCCACAAGGGGAGAAGGGAAAATCAGGCCTTCGCCGCCGGCTCGCCCTTCTTGCCGATGCGGTACATCAGCAGGCCAACCAGGAACAGCACGAACAGGCCAACCCAGGCCGACAAGGTTGCCCAGGTGTCGGCAAAGCCACCCAGCGGCAGCGCCAGCACGTCGCCCTGCCCGCTCACCACGATCGGCACCGCAATGGCGATACCCATCAAGGCTTCACCGGTGATCAGGCCAGCGGCAAAAAGCACGCCCGGGCGGTGCACGCGGTCACGGCCTTCTTCGTCGTCGGCACGCAGCTTGTGGAAACGCTCGACCAGGTGGGCCAGCAGGCCGCCCAGGAAGATCGGCACCATCAGCTCCAACGGCAGATAGATACCGATGGCAGCGGCCAGCACCGGCACCCGGAAACGCTTGCCGGTCTTCTTCAGCCACTCGTCAACGGCAATGATCACCGCGCCGACGCCCGCGCCCAGTGCGATCATCGTCCACGGCAGTTCGCCACCGAACAGACCACGGGCCACCGAAGCCATAAGGTTGGCCTGCGGTGCAGCCAGCGAGTTCGGGTGCTCGGCGGTCGGTGCGCCGATGCCATAGGCATGGGCCAGCAGGTTCAGCACCGGCGCCATGATCAGGGCGCAGGAGAACGCACCGATACCCAGCATCAGCTGCTGCTTCCACGGCGTCGCGCCGACCAGATAACCGGCCTTGAGGTCCTGCAGGTTGTCACCGCCAACGGCGGCCGCACAGCAGACCACCGCACCGATCATGATCGCGGCCACCGCACCCAGCGGAGCACCACCGACGCCAACTGGAATCAGGCCGTCCTTGCCCAGCAGCAGCACCAGCACCACCGAGGCGAACAGGATGGTGGAAATGGTGATGCCCGAAACCGGGTTGTTGGACGAACCAATCAGGCCAGCCAGATAGGCCGACACCGACACGAACAGGAAGCCGGCGACGATCATGATGATGGTCATCGGGATCGACACGTGCCACTGGCCGACGATGGCCTGGTACAGGCCCAGCAACGGCAGTGTGAAGGCGATCAGGGCGATCAGCATCCACTTCATCGGCAGGTCGCGCTCGGTCTCGGCCAGCGCCGGGCCACTGCTCTTGCGGGCAGCGGCGAAGCCGCTCTTGACACCATTGAGCAGCGACTTGCGCAGCGAGAACAGCGTCCAGACGCCGCCGATCAGCATCGCGCCGACACCCAGGTAACGGATCTGCGAACCCCAGATCGCGAAGGCCGACTCGGCCGAGCCGGCGTTGGCCAGCGATGCGGCCAGGTCCGGGTTACCGCCCAGGAAGAACGCCTGGTACAGCGGAATGGCGATGTGCCAGGACAGAATCGAGCCGGACACCACCACGATGCCGACGTTCAAACCGACGATGTAACCCACGCCCAGCAACGCCGGCGACAGGTTGGTGCCGATGAAAGCGGTGATCTTGGAACTGCCGACATAAGCGGACTGCGCCCAGGCATCCGGGAAGATGCGCAGGCCCGAGGCCGCGGCCAGCTTCACCAGGCCGCCGATGGCAGCCGAGATACCGAGGATCTTCATGCCCGGGCCCGGGTTTTCACCGGCCTTGAGCACTTCAGCAGCTGCCTTGCCTTCCGGGAAGGGAAGCGGATCTTCGACGATCATCGAGCGCCGCAGCGGCACCGAGAACAGCACGCCCAGCAAGCCGCCCAGGCCGGCGATACCCAGCACCCACCAGTACTTGAAGTCCGGCCAGTAACCCATGATGACCAGCGCCGGGATCGTGAAGATCACACCAGCGGCAATCGACGAACCGGCAGAAGCACCGGTCTGGACGATGTTGTTTTCAAGAATGGTGCCGCCACCGAGCAGACGCAGCACGCCCATCGAGACGACGGCGGCCGGAATGGCGGTGGCGATGGTCAAGCCTGCGAACAGGCCCAGGTAAGCATTGGCGGCAGACAGCACCACAGCCAGCACGACGGCAAGAACCACCGCGCGGAATGTGAGCTGCGCAGGCGCAGCGTTGTTCATGGAAAGCCCTTGGATGGCAAAAAAACCCTCGCCACGCTAACGCCCGCTTAACAGCAAGTCCAGTCGCGACGCCGCACGGCCCCCTGTGCGGCACAGCCAGCGCCCGGATTCAGCACAGTCCGCCAGCGGTTTTATCCAATGCTGCGCTGCAGGCGATGCGCGCAGGACGCCGCGCCTATACTCGCGACCTTCGATTTTTTGACGCTTGCCCATGTCCACAACCTCCCTGCCAGCGACCGGCACCGACGACTTCCTCGGGCACCCCAAGGGCGTCTACGTCTGCTTCTTCACCGAAATGTGGGAGCGCTTCTCCTTCTACGGCATGAAGGCCTTGTTGTTGCTCTACCTCACCAAGCACCACCTGTTTGGTGACAAGGCCGGGCTGGACCTGCTCGGCGCCTACGGCGGCCTGGTCTACTGCATCCCGGTATTTGGCGGGCTGCTGGCCGACCGCTGGCTGGGCATGCGCAAGGCGGTGGTGTTCGGCGGCATTCTGCTGGTACTCGGCCATGCCGGCATGGCCTTCGAAGGCCACGCGGCGCATCGAGTGGCCGGCGAAGTGGTCCGCGACGAGGGCGCGCTGTCGATCACCTACCTGTCGCTGGCGCTGATCATCATGGGCGTGGGCTTCCTCAAGCCGAACATCTCCACCATCGTCGGCAAGCTCTACCCGGACAACGATCCGCGCCGCGACTCAGGCTTCTCCTTGTTCTATGCCGGCATCAACCTCGGCGCCCTGTTCGCCTCGCTGGTCTGCGGCTTCCTCGGCGAAGCCTATGGCTGGAAGTACGGCTTTGGCGCCGCCGGCATCGGCATGCTGGTTGGCCTGGCGATGTTCCTGTGGGGGCAGAAGTACCTGCACGGCCATGCCGAGCCGCCGCAACCGGCCACCCTGCGGGAGCGCGTACTGGGCTTGCCGCGTGAGTGGTTGATCTACGCCGTGGCTATTGTTGGCGTAGTGCCGGTGGCAGCGCTGATGTGGGCCGCGGCCAATGGCGCCTTCGCACTGGGCGGCGAAATCAGCCTGGCGCTGATGCTGATGATCGTGGTGCTGGGCGGCGTACTGCTGTGGTTTGCCTGGTTCACCGGCACGCAATGCACACCGGTGCAGCGCCAGCAGATGATCGCGCTGATGGTGCTGATCTTCATGGCACTGGTGTTCTTCACCCTGTATGAGCAGACCTACGGCTCCTGGGTCACCTTCACCGACCGGCTGTTGAGCAAGGATCTGGTGCCTTCACTGGTGATCCGCGAAGGCACGCCGCTGCCGTGGTCCATCGTTTCGCTGCTGCTGGCGCCGCTGGGTTTCGTGGTGGCCGCGCGCCTGTCCGACCGCAACCCCGCTTCCGCCGCACCGCGCCTGCTGTTTGCGCTGATCGTTGCCGCCATGCTGGTGATGCTGGTGCGTGACTGTCTGGTGCTGCCGCAGACCGCCGGTTCGCTGACCTATCTGGGCGCACTGTTCCTGGTGCTGCTGGCGCCGCTGTTTGCCGCGCTGTGGGCATGGCTGGACAAGCGCCGGCTGGATCCGTCCAAGCCGCTCAAGTCATCGTTCGGCCTGGTCTTCGGCGCCTTGTCATTCGTTCCGCTTGCGCTGGCCGCGCAACAGGTGGGTGCCACCGGCGAGATGGCCAGCGTGTGGTGGCTGGTGCTGGCCTACCTGATCCTGGAAATCGGCGAGATGTGCCTGTCGCCGGTCGGCCTGTCGGCAGTCACCCAACTGGCCGCACCGCGCGTGGTCAGCCTGATGATGGGCACCTGGTTCCTGGCCACCGCATTCTCCGAAACCCTGGCAGCCTTGTTCGGCAAGCTCGCCGCCATCGATGTACCCAAAGGCGAAGTGATGAACATCGCCGAGGCCGCCGGCCGTTACGAACACCTGTTCTGGCTGCTGATGTGGATAGGCCTGGGCTGTGCGGTAGTCGCCCTGCTGGCCTCGCCGCTGCTGAAGCGGATGATGCACGGCGTGCGCTAACCCCGCTTTTGTAGGAGCGGCATATGCCGCGAAGCTGGCACCGCTTGCGTGACAGCAACATCCGCAACCTGATACAGCATCAGCTTCGCGGCTGACGCCGCTCCTACAACCGACCGCGCACGTGCTGAAGACAAGCTTGTGGGAGCGGCGTAAGCCGCGAAGCTCGCACCGCTTGCGGGCAGCAACATCCGCAACCTGACACAACTTCAGCTTCGCGGTTTACACCGCTCCCACAAAAATTCAAGGCCAGCGCCCGCACCCCGAACAATCGACTACTGCGCCGACTCTCCACCCAGATGCTGCGACAGGAAGCTCAACAACTTGCCGTAGTATTCGCGCTGATGCGGCTCGGTATAGAAACCATGCCCTTCGGTGTTGAAATACAAAGACTCAACCGGCACGCCAGCTTTCTTCAACGCCGCCTCCATCATCCGGGTGTGTTCGATTGGCGCGATCTCGTCTTCGCCACCAGCTGCAAGAAACACCGGAACCTTGATTCGATCCGCAAACCGGTTCGGCGACGCAGCAGCCAGCGCGGCCTGATCCTCGCCAACCCAGTCCTTGGACCAGTTGCCAAGGCTACGTGCAGTGCGCGCATCCGCACGCTGCATCATCGGCAAGTCGTAAACACCTACATAGCCGGCAGCACAGCGATAGAGCGAGGGCTCCTTTGCTGCGCCCATCAGCGCAGCGTAGGCACCGTAGCTGGCACCGTAGATACAAATCTTTGTTGCATCCGCCTGTCCTTCGCGGATCGCCCAGCGCGTCGCGTCGGTAAGATCGTCCTGCATGGTTCCGCCCCATTGCTGCGCACCGACACGCCGGAACTCCCAACCGTAGTTTCCCGAACCTCGATAGTTGACCTGCATTACCGTATAGCCCGCTGCCGCCAACATCTGCGCATCACGGTCGTAGCGCCATTCGTCGAAGATCCCGTATGGCCCACCATGCGGCATCAACACCATCGGCCGCGGGCCCGTGACCCCACGTGGCTTGGTGAGGTAACCGTGGATCTTCAATCCATCGCGTGCAGCGAAGCTGAAGGGTTCAACCACGGCCGCGGCGTCCGGGTCGATCCAGCTGCCGCTGGCGACCACGAAATTCAGCTTCTTGGCCGCAGAGTCGTACAGATAAAAATCACCCGGATTGCTGCCAGACCACACTCTCACCATCGATAGCTGGCCGTCTTTGGTACTGGAAGTGATTCGCACTGACTGCCCGGGAAATGCAGCTTCCAGACTACGGACCAAACGCGCTTCAGGCACACCATCATCAAAAAACACACTGCGATGGCGCCCATCCATTATCTGCGCACCCACAGGCACGCTCGTGCCGGTGCGATAGATAATGGACCACGGGTCTGCTGCCTGGTCATGCAGCACGGTGGTACGGGCATTGGTGGCAGGATTCCAAGCCACGATACTGTCTGGCCCCTTGCCATCACCGCGCACCTGCAGATAGGCCAAGGTGTTGTCTGCCGAGAAGCCCAACGGCAGCTCAATGCGGCCATTCGCTTTCTGATCGTTGATCAAGCGCCAGTCGCTGCCTGCGGCATCGCGGTAATACAGCTTGCTGATGTTGTCCAAACCCGAACCCAGCGCCAGACGCACCTCGCCGGTGTTATCCGTGACAAAGCTGGCGTTGCGCACTGGCACCGTTGCGGCCACCGTACGACGCCCGCTGTTTACATCCAGCCGCTCCGCACGGGTGAATGGCTCCATCGTGCCCAACGGCCATGTAGACACCACCACGTTCCGGTCGTCTGCTGGCAAGGCATCGACCAGGAATGCGGCCACACTCTCCACCTTTTTGGGCTGGATACGGGTACCTGGGCCATTGCCTTGCACGCGGAAACCAACCAACAACTCCGCCTGCCCGCCATCAGCGTTCATGGCATACAGCTCGCCGGTCAAACGCGGCTCGTCCAATAGGCCAAACTTCTCGGCGATGCCAATCAGCACGCGCTCGTCGTTTACCCAATCGAAGCTGTTTACATGCATATTGCGCTGCAGGACGAACGCCCCGGCTTTCTTGTTGCCCTCACGGGTAAAAATAACAAGTGCCGTTTTGTCTTCCAGAGGCACAGTAGCCGCGTAGTACTTGCCCGATGGCGACAACTTGATGTCGTTGAACTCATCCTTGCGAATGAAATGCCCCAAATCCACAGCAGCCCAACTACTGGCCGAACAGAAAGACAGCACCAAAGCCATCCCCAGCTTCATCATCTGCATCTTGCCCCCCATTGAACGGGCATCCGACCCGCGTTGGGCGATTCTAGCCGCCTGGTTCAGGGATTTACCAGACGGGGGATCTGCATATACAGCAAGGCAGGAAATCACCTTCGAAGTTCCGTGGAAAAGCGGAGATCGCAGCGACCCGCCCGGCACATAAAGCGACTACAGTGCGGAGATTCGGTCATGGACCGGAATCATAATGTCGGTCAACGAAGGCCCCGCATTGCTTTATCCCTTGTGGGCCGCAGCCAGATGATAAGCATCATGCAGCATGCCGACGAAGACCTGCCGCTGTCCTGCATCCAGCACCACCGACTCTCGAAACTGGTCAATAGAGCCAGCCCAATCGTCCAGGGAATCATCGTTGTAGATCGCCTGATACGCATCCCATGCACCAGCGGCCCGCAGGTATAGCGTCTGCGCGAACAGCTCCAACGCCTCCCCATTCGAGAGTTTCAGCGGCCTGCTGGTCTGGGTGTGACTGAGTACCTGCCGCAACACCGGGTCGTCATTGAGTTGCGATGCCCATACATGACCATTCAGATGTTGGCGAACGAACTCCAGAATCCCGGCATGCTCATCAGCCAGCCCATTGGCATAAATATAGTCAGACAGCCGCAGATGGCGTCCGTCGAACAGCCACTTGACCACCAGCGTGGCCGCCGGCTTCACCGTGTTATGCACATTGGTCTGATCGAACTCGTGATGCCCCATGAACTGACGATCCTGCACGATGTTCACCTGCATTGCGTCCACCCGCTGCTTCCTGGGACAGAACCAAAGCTTCAGCTCCACATCCGCACCAAGCGGCTTCTGAAACAGCTGCGTATCGGTATACGTGTCTACATTCCCATCGAAGAACGACATGCACTCATCAAAGTCGGCATCTGGCCCCACGAAACCATCCCAGAACCCAGTAGGCAACGCGACGTTACCCTTCGGCTTGCGTGAGAACAGCAACACGGACTGCAGATGGCAGAGCAAGCCACCGCGCGGGCCGCCTACCGGCGGATAGAAACGGTCGTTGATGATGTCGAACCCGAAGTAATACTCCATCTCATGGCGCTTGTCCTTCACGCTCCTGGTGCCCTGATTCGCAGTGACAGACACCGGTGGTTTTCCGATTCCAAGCTGCTCGAACCAATCCACGAGCTGCGGATCGCCACCTTTGGCGCCAACCAGACTTACGAGATCAGAAACGTGCATGGTGTCTTCCGTGAGACCTTAACTTTCATAGCATACGGCACGCGAATTGTCCGCGGGCTAATCCCATGGAGAACCAAGCGCTTGATCTGCAACTATTGTGGTGACCACCTATCTGCCTGAGGTTAGTTTCGCCGAATTCCTCTACTTTTGAATGGCTCAAAAAGCTGGGAGGTGGTCACTCCTATTTCAAGATTTTCGCCAAGCTAATATCTGCCTCATCCTTTTCAACGCCCGGATCTAGATGAGCCGAAAGGAATCCATAATAATCCACAAGAAATTCGACTGAAGATACCCCTAGAAGCTTGGCCTTTCTCAAGATCAAAATTCGCTCATCCACCGGAAGCTCCCAATTTTCATCATCCAAAATACATCGCTCGAGAACAACCGGATCACTCGTATCGTCCAACGCACAATTAAGATCCCGCAACGCAGCACCCCAGCGATCGGATTCACTATCATAGTCCCGATACATTATCTTTATCCGATCAGCGCACTCGAACAAATTCATGGCAACCTCGTCATTGCGGATAGTAAGTTGTAACCGGCAATCCTCCGGCTTTTAGTGACTGCCAAAATTGGAGCTATGTGGGGATCGCTAGTTTCATTGCTGGCGTTATGCCGCCGAGCGCCATGTTGGGGCGCTCGTGGTTGTACGTCCATAGCCAGCGTGTGGCCTTGTCCTGCACCTGCTCGATGGTGTCGAACAAGGTCGTGGCCAGCGCATCCGCCAACCAAGAACGAGACCGGCCAGGAGTAGACCTGACACCACTCCAAAACTTTCTCAGCCTACGAAATGACACATATCGCAGTAACCACCTGCCTTGGCTCATCCTCTAGAGGAACCCCACACCCCGTAATCTCCACACCGCCAAAACGCGCATCGGCGTAGAACCACTCCTCAGCCTCATCGAACTCCAAGTCAGTGAATTTCAGAAGATCTGAAACCAAACTTCCCAAACCAAGCCCCCCTGGCAAAATACCTTTGTAAACAAAATTGCGCACTGGCTCACCAGGAAAGCTAAAGTCATATGCCTTAACAGCATAGACAACACCTTCCTTAATCCTCACTGACAGCGCAGGAGTTCCCTTGTTAAACTTATGAATAAGATGATCATCGTTAAGAAAAAAAAATAAACTACCATCCCCACGCTCATCCAAATCAGCGCTGAAACGAAGAACCGGCGAGCCGTCAAATTGGTAAAGCATACAATGCTCGTCGATTATGTACGTCGCGAGAACGGCCATCAATAAACCCTTATCAACATGCAGCGGCACCCCCGCTAACGACACAGAGGGTACAATCGGCGCACTCCAAGATATGGCAAAAAGATCAGCACAACTCATTTTGGCACCCACAAATTAGTAGCCGAATCGAATACAACCTTCTGCCCTTGCGGATTGAAGTATGTAGTGTTTTTATCATATATCGGATGCCCGCCAAGATACTGCGGCCTGTATGATTTCGGATCCACAATTTTCACCTTTGTACCATCAGAATAATATATTTTATAATACTCGCCCTTATGTTTTGATTCCTGAAAAGCCGGACTGTACTGGATTTTAACGATCCCGGAAGCACTGCCTTCAATTTCGTAAACTTGCGCATTACCCGATGAAGAAGCCTTGGGCGGAACCGAAGTGACCATTGCGCCATCCATAGTGAAAGACTGCCTGATTTGGTCGATTGTCTTGCCCCAAATACTATAAGGCTTATCAACAAGGTCGCGCGGTATGCCGGCCTGCTCAGCCAAATGTTCATGCAGCTTGTCTCGGGCGACGCTTGAAGAAGCAGGAATGCCATCTTCGGCAACAGTTGGCGGCTTGGCATTTTGCTGATTCTTCGGATTATTTTGCGAACTAGGCGGAACAACAAGAGCATTGGTCTGCGGAGACTCTTCTATTGCACCAGGCTTGCTCGGCACCCCGAGACTTCCAGTAACAGGTAGCAAACCCGTTTTGCCGGCCTGCAACGTCCCACCGATCGCCGCAATGTTCGCGATGGTCTGCGCAATCGCTCGCTTGTTTTCCTCGGAAGCACCTGCGAAGTGCGCAGTAACATAGCCTGCGCTCGCAAGCGCACTCGAAGTCAATGCGTCATGCAGCCCGAAAAACTCCCTCCACTGCATTGTCGAAGGAAGCAGATCTTGCGGTTGATTGGGCACTAATCCTGACCATCTCTGGGCAGTTTCGTAAATTTTCTCGTTATCAGTTCTTTCCCGCCATAGAGGGACGATATCGTCCCATATGGTGAAGTGCGCTTCCTTATACGCCCTCCGATCTTCGCTCAAACCGGCATAAGGAAAGCCGTATACCGTGTCAGGTGTAATGCCCTGCAGGTTGTCGATATCAAAACTGCCGTTCTGGGCTACGTAGCGCTGATAGAAGGTGTAAAGGTCTGCTTGCTGCACTTCAGTAAGCTCTGCGCCAGCTTGGACTAGGCGCAGAAGCCCTGCACTCATCTGATCCGCAGTGTCTAGCAGGAGCAGTTCGGTCCATTCCTGGCTGCTCATGGACCCCGGTGACTTGGCCTTGTTCCGAAGATTTCTCAACCTCGCCAGATCGTCCTTACCCAGGAAGTTGTTCTCAACGGAGTTCGTCGCAATGCCCGTCCCAAGCGCTGCGCCAACAATACCCGCTCCACCCACACCGCCGGCCACTGCACCCACAGCTTGGCCGAGTGCCTTGACCTGCTGCTCTTGCTCCAGCGTCAGTCGGCCGCCATTCTGGCTGGTGAAGTAGTCGCCGAGATACTTGGCCGCAAGTTCACCACCGCCTGCAGCCAACGCACCATTTACTGCCGCGCCACCATTCGCTTCCGCCAACAATGCGCCGAGTAGCGCGTGTGACAACACTTGCAGCGCTACATTCGGATCGCTGCCATGGTGCCCATCGAACTTCTCGCCGATGAGATTGGCAGCAAACGGCGCAAGCGCATTAGCTGCGATCTGCCCGCCACCTTGCCCGGACAAACCACCCACTAGCAGCGTCGTTACCGCTTCGAGCGCACGCGAGCGATCAGTACCTGGTGCCCACTTATTGCGCTGATCCAACGCAGCTTCGAACTCGATACCTCGATTGTGTGCCAGCTCAAGATTCTTCTCCCCGGCACTCAGTCCCTCAAACCGCGCCTTCTCCTCATCACCCAGCCCCGCAACGTAATCATTCTCCAGATTACGCATCGCTTGATTGGCGATGTCGTTCGCCACCTGCTTGCTGGCCGACATTACCGCGCCCATTGCCCCGGCCATGATCTGCTGGTCGGCCAGCAGCTTGTCCGCGTTCGGCAACGCTTCCAGCGCTCGGTGCGCTGCAGCCGCATCGGCATTCACTCCAAGCTCGGCGGCAGTAGTCTGCTTGCCGCCGATCACGATATTGCCTTCTGTCAGCGTGGCGTAGGTGGTGCTGTTATCGCCCCCCTTCTCGTTCATCGGCACACCGCCGCCGAAACTCGGCGCAGCGCCCTCCGCCACAGGTGTCCAGCCTTCAACGCGACCGCCGTAACCGCCACTGATGCTGCCCGAGCTGGTCTTGTGCTCCATCCCGTTCTGCAGATCGCGGAAGGTCAGGGTCTGTGCGGTCAGTTCACTCTTGCCCGCATTGGTGCTGGCGATGGCACCACCCACCAGATTCACATGACCGGCTTCGACGTGATAGCCGCCCTCGCCTGCAAACAACCCCGACTGTTCGCCGACGCCCTGGTAGTTGCCGTTGGACTTGCCTCCACTGGCATATCCGTCAACGCCCCACGCATTACCCCACGCCACTTGCACGCGGCCGCCGACCTGGCTGTTCTTCGACATGCTCTCTGCGGTGTCCTGCAGTGACTCGATGTTCAGCGTACCGCCGGTCTGCACGTCAATGCGATCGGCAGTAGCCGTGGCACCGCGCAGGGTGGTGTCGCCGTGCGCCTTCAGCGAGATGTTCTGGCCGCTGAGCGTGGTGTTCTGCCACGTTGCGCTGTCCGAGTTCGACTTGCTGCTGCCCACGCTGGCTTCGGCATAGACATACACACCGGTCTGCGCGCCAACGGTAACACCAACGCCTACTTCGGCACCGGCGTTGCTGCTCTTGCTCTTGTCCTGCAGATGGGTCCGCCCGGCCTCAAGCAGGATGTCCCGGGCCGAGTCCAGACTGATCGTGTTGCCCGCGCTCAAGTTGCCTTGCACCACGTGGATGTCGCCACTGGTACTGGTCAGGTTGAGGTTACCGCCTGCCTGCAGGGTCGAGCCCTGCGATACCACGCTGTTGCCCTCGGCACTGCTGCTGGAGGATTTGAAGCCCACACCAGCTTCTGCGCTGAACAACGAGCCGCTACCACCGACGCCTGCAGCATTGGCGATGGCGCTGGCCGATTGATAGGCACTGGCCGCTGCGGCCATGCCTTGCATCTGCGACAGCCGCCCGTCTGACTGGCGTGCGCCGTCGACGTTGTTGATCAGGTCGATCAGCGGCGACTTTACCCGCGCAAAAACGCCGATCTTCAAGTCGTCATCGCTCTGCGAGTAATGCCCGACCTCATCGGCAGTGAGCAGCTCGATCTTCGCCGCGGTGATGTTGATGTCCTGGTCGGCCACCACATTGCTGGCAACCTGGCTGTAGGTGCCACCGGCGCTCAGGTTGACGTTGCCGCCCAAGCTGCCGACGTTACTGGCTACCTGCGAGACCTGCCCGCTTTCATCTGCGTGCTGCTGGCGGTGCCAACCGGAGAACTTCTCCGTGTCGGATATCTGCACCGTGCCGATGGCCTTGCTCTCGGAAGTGTTTGCATTGCCTACCGTGTCCTGGCCACTGCTGATACTCAGATCACGCGCCGCGTGGATATTGACGTCCTTCTCGGCAACAACGTTGGCCGCAGTGAGGCGGATATCGCCTTCGCTGGTCGCCATGCGCACGCCACCGCCCACCGACAACTGGGTCCCGGTGATGGTGTCGCTGCTGCCGGTGCCTTCACCACGCGAGTTGTTGGTGCCGAACGGTAGGCCGCTGGTGTTGTTGGCCATGCCCCAGCCCTTGCCGCGGCTGTTGCTATCCGAGTTCTCGGTGTTGTGGGCGACATCGAACACGATGTCTTTGGTTGCCAGCAGCAAGGCGTCGCCTTCGGCCGCCATCTGCGCGCCTTGACTGTAGATGGAGCCGCCTTTGGCCACCAAGGTCAGGTCACCACCCGCGCTAAGCTGGCTTACCCGTGCGTCGCTGGTGGAATCGCTCCGGTTGCTGTTGGAGCGTTGACTACCAGCGGTGACAACCACTGATGTGGTCGCCGCGCGTAGGCCAGAAGCCACTCCTTCAGCAGTGCGGGTGACCTTGCCCATGGTCGAGCCACTGTCCGCCATGCCGTCCGTGGTGGAGTCGCGGGCGCTACGGTAGGCCTTGCCAGGATCGTAGGTCACGCCCACCGAGAACCCGCTGGACTTGCTCGATGCCCTGTTCTGCGTATCCAGCGTGTCCTGGCGGGCAATAAGGTTGATGTCCTTGCCCGCCAGCGTCAGGTCCTGACCCGCAGCGAGATCGGAGGCAGCGATTGTCAGCTGATTGCCGGCACTGACCGTAACGTTTCCGCTGATGGAGCCCACCGCCGACGCTACCTGCGTCGAGCTCTCGAGTGTGCTCTGCGTTGTGCTTGATGACTTTCCATAGCCAATACTGGCAACGCCACCGGACAGTCCACCCGTCAGACCAGATTTCTTCTGCTTGAAATCGTGCGTTTCCTGATGGGTATCCAGCGCGGACTCGATGACCACATTGTTGCCCGCGAACAAGCCAACATTGCCATCGCCGATGACCTGCGCACCTTGCAGGGTGAGGTCGTTGCCTGCTGCGATGCTGACGGTCTCGCCGCTCAGCGTGGTGGTGACGGCGATGCTGTCATGCCACTCATCATGCGTTGTCGTGGTCTTGCTCTTGAGGAAACCCTTCTTCTTGCGTTGCTCGTCGATGGTCAGGTCGTGCTGTTCCTGCTCGGCCAGCAATTTGACGTCGCGGCCAGCAGATATACCAATCCCACCTTCATCACTCGCCACCTGCGCCGCTGTCAGCGTTACGTCGCGCCCGGCCACCAGGGCGATATCGCCGCCTGCGGACAACGTGGTGCCGTGCACGGTTTCATCCAGCGATTCGCTGCGCTTGGAGTAGCGTTTGCGTGACTCCTGGGTGACGCTGGTATCGGTGGTGGTTACCGTGGTCAGGTTCAGATCGCGCCCAGCAGCCAACGCCATCGTCTCGCCAGCCCGCAGATCAGCTGCCTGCAAAGTGATGTCCTGGCCTGCTTGCAACGCGAGGCTGCCACCGGCCTGCAGGGAACTGGACTGCAGTGTTTCCACTGTCGCTACCGTTTTCTTCCGGGTTCCTGAGACCACGGTTTCCTGCGTGGTCTGTGCAGTGACGTCGATGTTGCGTCCAGCCACTGCGGAGAGATCGCCGCCTGCCTGTACCTTGCTGACCGCAATTCCCAGATCGTTGCCAGCGGCAAGACTCAGGTTGTCCATCGCACTGACGTTACTGCGCTCAATCTGCAGATCGTTGCCGGCAGCGAGGCCAAGACTCCCACCGGCCACTACATTGGTGGACTGCAGGGCGATGTTCCGCCCCGCTTCCACCACCACGGTGCCCGTGCCAACCAGGCTGCCGCTGGCGTCCTGCACGAAATCGCGGCCCGCATCGATGGATACCTGACCGGCGCTGATCGCGCCACGGTTGACGGTATCTGCCGCGGTGGAAATTGACAATCGCTCTCCAGCCGACAGGCTTCCGCTATTGATCAGCGTGTCTGCGCCAAGCCACATTCCCTTGCTGGCAGCCAAGGTACCGTCGTTGTTCAAGGGACCAGATGCCTTGGCATACAGCGTGTCGCCTTCGATCAACGCACCGCCCTGGCGCAGCCTCTCGGCAGTGGCCTTGGACAAGTAGACAACCGGCACCAGTACCTTCTGCCCGTCGACTTCCTGCTCGACCAACCACACGATGTCGTGGTCGAGAGCGCCAATCTGTGCGCCAGTCAGCGCAGACCCAAGATTCAGGCCAAGCGCGTCCGCGACCTGGGCGGCGTTGTCCATCAGCATGCGGTACTGGCCGAGACCGTCTTCGCCCTGCAGACGTTGGCGGCCGGTCAGTGCAAGCAGCTGGTCCTGCACCAGCCGCTGCTCGTAGTAGGCATCGCCGAGCCGCTTGTGCAGGTCATCCGGGCTACCCAGTTTCCCCAGCAGGTATTCCGAGCCGGTGGTGTCGCTGGGCACAAAGCGCGGCGCGGTGCTCACCAGGAACGGAGAATTGGGATCTGCCGAGCGCTTGAACATGCCGTTATCGGCGGGCACCAGGCCGGGCAAGGGGCGCTCGGTGGTGCCCACAAACTGCGGTGCCGCACCGTCGGGGCCTGCGCCTGCCGCAGCTGTGCCGCCGCTCACGCCTGCGGCATTGCCACCAGCCAGCACCTTGGTAGCTTGGCTGCTATCCGGACCACGTACCGATGTTGCATGCCCACCGACGGAAGCCTGCACACCTGCGCCAGCCGTCGCACCTGCGCCTGTGGTCTCCTGTACTCCGTCACGGCTTTGCACGCCACTACCAGCCATGCGATCTACGCCGTCACGAACTCGTGTACTGCCGTCATCTGCTGCCTGTACGTCATTACCAGCGGCAACATTGTTCCGGGTGATGGTCTGCACACCACCTGCGCCGCTTACCCCGTTCGTATCAACGGCCCCTACGCCAGCACCAGACTGCACGTTGTCACCAAGCGATGCCTGGATATTGCTGCCTGCCTGTGCCTGGCCACCAGCGCTGGATTGGACTCCCGGACCACCATTCACTGCATTGGATGCCGTCGAGCCCACTGCTGCCGCGCCACCGGCCTGATGGTCGGTTCCCGAACCAAGGTCGGCATTACCGATGTTGCTGACCGGGGCGGTAGTTACCCCGCCGAGGCCGCCGGAGGCCTGCACAATGGTGTTATTGATTGCGCCACCAATGATCGTCAGGCCGCCACCGGCAGTAATTGTCGCTGCGCCTTCTGGCAGCGTGTAGTCCTTGCGGGCTGTGCTGCTGCCAAGCTTGACCGTTGCAAGGCTTGGCTCGTAGTCGCAATTCACGTTCATACCGCAAGTCTGGTACTCGACTTCTGCGGTCGACTCCTGCTGGATGATCTTGTAGCCTGCCAGCGTGACGTTGTTGATCACCCCACTCCACTCCGTAGGGTCGCTTAAATCCGTAACTTGACGCCCGTTTATGCCCAAGTCTCCAGCGGCGGCGATGTTGGAGTAAATATTATCCAGCCGCCCTACGTCCAACTGCATGGCGCCGCCAGATAGCAGCTGAGAAGCTGCGCTGGCGAGCACCACGCGTGTACCTTCCAGAACCTTGTTCTCGTGGGTGGTGTAACCTTCGAACTTCATGCAACGGGTACGAAAATCATCCGGGCAAAGCCCGTCACGCAGCTCATAGGGAACGGAGTTTGTGACTGAGCTTCTCGCATCCGGGTCGTCGAACTGCTCCTGGCCGACATACAAGCGATGTTCGGTCTGCAACACGCGACGCTGGTTAACGACATTGCTTGCATCCAGCCACAGCCCCTGCTCGGCCTGGATGCGCCCCGATATGTTGTCCAGACGCTCAACCCGGGTGCCGTCCGCGCGGCCAGCTATCACCAGGTTGCCGCCACTGAATATCTCGCCGTCCAGATTGGACAGCTGCCTGGCCACGCGCAGCTCAAGGTGATCCACGGCGCCGATGAAGCCTTCGCCGTAATTACGCACCGCCATTGCCTGGCCAAGGTCGCGCCCATTGACCAGCGTATTAGCCTCGATCAATACCGTGTCACCACTGATGTCGCCTGTATTGATCACATCATTGGCGGACAGATGCAGGTTGTCCGCCTCGATGGAGGCACCATCGCGGTTATCCAGCGTACCGCTGGCGTCTATTCGGGCAACGCCGGTACCGGCCTGGTTGCTGGCAACAATGGAGCCATGGTTGGTCACGTCTTTCGCAGTGACATTCAGCTCGCCGGCACTGTGCAGGCCACCCATGTTGGTGAAATTTCCGGAGACGGTCAGGTCGAGCCGGCCATCACTCTTCAACTGCTGGGAGGTGTAAGTGAAATCTCCGTCGTAGCGTGCATCAAGCCACTGGGTGGCAAACATGCTGCCCGTGCCGGCGAATGCCCCGGTCAGGTTGACGTGCAGGACATCGGCTCCAACGTCACCATTGTTGACGAATCCGGGAACCGCCAGCCACAACGTTCCAGCCTGAATCCGCCCGCCGGCCGCATTGTTGGCGGAGGCCAGCGTGAGATACGCCGTCCCACCGGCACCGAAGCGGCCGTTGCCGTTGTCCAGCTGCGCTTGCGCTCCCTCATAGCGAAGGTCGCGCGTGGCGTACAGCGTACCGGCATTGTTGAGCACCGAGCCTGCGTGCAACGCGATGTCACGCTCGGCGACTAGGGTTCCGCCTGTATTGTTGATGGTTCCCGCACTGATGGTCACGTCACTGCCACGGCTTGCGATCGTGCCTGCGGAATTCTGCAGCAGGCTCCCGGCGTTGATCAGCAGTGCGGAATCCTGATCACCCTTGGTACCGGCGAGGATGCTGCCGCCGCTGTTATCAACACCTGCAGCGGTTATGGTGGCGGCCTTGGCGGCATCGATCTGGCCACCGGCGTTGTTCAAGCCACCCGCCGTATTGAGCACCGTTGCGCCACCACTTTGCAGTAATCCGCCTGATTGGTTGTTGATGGCGCCTGCACTGGTGAACGTCAGATCACCAAGCGTTGAAACGGTACCCGCCACATTGTCGACACTTGCTGCCGACAGCGACGCATCGCCCTCCGCGCCAATCAAGCCACCGGCATTCGCCAGCAGGCCATCAACCTGCAGGGTCAGCTCGCCGTCTTCATTGCGCTGGATGAGCTTGCCGGAACTGTTGTCAAGATCAGCAACAGTGATGTCCAGATCGCCGCTTGCATCGATGACGCCAGCGGTGTTCTGCAGATGCCTTCCAACTACATCAAGCCCTTGCGTTGCACTGATTCGGCCGTGACTGTTATCCACGGCATCCATGCGTAGCACGACGTTGCTGCCGGCCAGGATTCCACCATCGGCGGCACCAGCAAGCTTCTGGTTGAGAAGCGTATTGCCCTGCAGACTGAGCGCCTGGCCCGCCAGCAACGTGCCGCTGCTGTTGTCCAGCGTATTGGATACCACCGCATCGATGGAGCGCTGTGTTTCGATCGCACCACCTCGGTTGCTCAGGTTCTCGGCACGCAGCTGGATCTCACCGTTGCCGACAATGCTGCCGGCATCATTCGACAGCTTCTGGCGAACGTCCAGTTCCAACTTCTGCGACGAACTTGCTGCAATGGAGCCGCCATTGTTCAGCAGACTTCCAGCATTGATGGAGGTAGCACCCGCTGTGGCCAATGCACCGCCGCTATTGTCCAGGGGGCCGGTCACGCGCAGCGTTGAGCCACCAGTGCCCGCAGCCTGGATGGCGCCGCTCTGGTTGCGGAGCTCGCCTGCGCTCAGTGACAACGCGCCGTTGGTGGCCACGGTGCCGTTCGCGTTGTCCATGCTCTGCCGGACGGTGATGTCCAACACCTCATTGCCGCTGGCGATCAGCTTGCCACCTGCGGTGCTCAGGTTGCCGGTATCGATGCTGATCTTCTTGGCGGCAGTGGTGCCACCGCTCAGATCGGTTTCCTCACCGGTCAGCGTCAGCGTGCCATTGCCGATGATGCTGCCGCCCCTGCCGTTCAAGGTCTCGGCAGCAATGGTGAGTGCGCCGTCGCCTGCGTGCTCGATACGGCCACTTTCGTTGGCCAGCATCTGTGCATCGACAGTCAGGTCGCCACCGCTGGCCAGCAGGCCATCGGCGCTGTTGTCCAGCAGACCGTCCACTGTGACCTGCAATGTCGAGCTGCCTGCTGCCTGTACCGTGCCGCCGACATTGATCAGCTCAGCTGCATTGATCGTTGTGTTGCCTGCTGCAGCGACGGTGCCGCCACTGTTGTCCAGCGCGCCAGTCACCTGCAATATCGAATTGCCGGCGCCAGCCGCCTGGATCGTACCGTTCTGGTTGTTGAGTTGTGCCGCGCCCAGGGCCAGCGCGCCATTGGTGGCTACGGTGCCGCCCGCATTGTTCAGCGTCTGGCGGACGCTGATGTCCAGAACTTCGTCACCGCTGGCGATCAGCTTGCCGGCGGCGGTGCTCAGGCTGCCGGTATCGATGTTGATCTTCCCGGCGGCGGTGATGCCCTCACTCAGATCGGTGTTTTCACCGGTCAGTGTCAGTGCGCCGTTGCCGATGATGCTGCCGCCCTTGCCGTTCAAGGTCTCGGCGGCGATGGTGAGCGCGCCGTCGCCTGCGTGCTCGATGCGGCCGGTTTGGTTTTCCAGCGTCTTTGCACTGATAGTCAGGTCGCCACCACTGGCCAGCAAGCCTTCGCCGCTGTTGTCCAGCAAGCCGTCCACTGTGACCTGCAGCGTGGAGCTACCTGCAGCCTGCACCGTGCCATCGACGTTGCGTAATTCTGCGGCGGAGATCGTGGTGTTGCCGGCCGCGGCGAGGGTGCCCCCACTGCTATCAAGCGTCCCAGCTACGTGCAACGTGGAATTTCCCGCACCGGCCGCCTGGACCGTTCCGTTCTGGTTGTTGAGCTGTGCCGCGCTCAGCGACAGCGCGCCGTTGGTGGCAAGGGTGCCCCCGGCGTTGTTCAGCATCTGCCGGACGCTGATGTCCAGCACTTCCTCACCGCTGGCGATCAACTTGCCGCCGGCAGTGCTCAGGTTGCCGGTATCGATACTGATCGTCCTGGCGGCGGTGGTGCCTTCGCTCAGATCGGTGTTCTCACCGATCAGCGTCAGCGCGCCGTTGCCGACGATTCTGCCGCCTTTGCCGTTCAAGGTCTCGGCGGCGATGGTGAGCGCGCCGTCGCCGGCGTGCTCGATGCGGCCCTTCTCGTTCTTGAGCGCCTGTGCGCTGACAGTCAGGTCGCCACCGCTGGCCAGCAGCCCGTCCTCACTGTTGTCCAAAAGACCGTCCACAGTGACCTGCAGCGTGGAGGTACCTGCAACCTGGACTGTGCCGCCCACGTTGAGCAGTTCAGCCGCGGTGATCGCGGTGTTGCCGGCCGCAGCGACCGTACCGCCGCTATTGTCCAGCGAGCCACCAATCTGCAACTTCGTGCTATCCGCACCAGCAGCCTGGATCGTACCGTCCCGGTTATTGAGCTGCGCGGCGCCCAGCGACAATGCGCCGCTGCTGGCCACGGTACCGCCGGCGTTGTTCATGCTCTGCCGGACGGTGATGTCCAGCACCTCATCGCCGCTGGCGATGAGCTTGCCGCCTGCGGTGCTCAGGTTTCCGGTATCGATACTGATCTTTTTGGCGGCGGTGGTGCCTTCGCTCAGGTCGGTGTTCTCACCGGTCAGCATCAATGCACCGTTGCCGATGATGCTGCCGCCCTTGCCGTTCAAGGTTCCGGCGGCAATGGTGAGCGCGCCGTCGCCGGCGTGCTCGATGCGGCCCTTTTCATTGGCCAGTGTCTGTGTGCTGACAGTCAAGTCGCCGCCGCTGGCCAGCAGCCCCTCGGCGCTGTTGTCCAGCAGACCGTCCACTGTGACCTGCAACGTCGAGCTGCCTGCTGCCCGTACCGTGCCACCGACGTTGATCAACTCAGCAGCGTTGATCGTGGTATTGCCTGCTGCAGCGAGGGTGCCGCCGCTGTTATCCAGCGCAGCTGCAACATCGATATGCGTGGCGCCATTGCCAGCGGCCTGGACCGTTCCGCTCTGGTTGTTCAGCGTGGCCGCAGCAAGTGACAGCGCACCATTGGTGGCAACCGTACCGCCGGCATTGTTCAACGTCTGCCGGACGCTGATGTCGAGGACCTCGTCGCCACTGGCGATCAGCTTGCCGCCTGCGTTGCTCAGGGTGCCTGTAGCGATACTGATCTTGTTGGCGGCCGTAATGCCATCACTCAGGTCGGTGTCCTCGCCGGTCAACGTCAGTGTGCCGTTGCCGATGATGCTGCCGCCCTTGCCGTTCAAGGTTTCGGCGGCGATGGCGAGCGCGCCGTCGCCGGCGTGTTCGATGCGACCCTCTTCGTTGACCAGGGTCTGTGCACTGACAGTCAGGTCACCACCGCTGGCCAGCAAGCCGTCGTCGCTGTTGTCCAGCAGGCTATCGACGCTGACCCGCAGTGTGGACGCACCTGCTGCCTGCACCGTGCCGCCGACGTTGAGCAGATTCGCAGCGGTGAGCGTGGTGTTGCCTGCGGCGGCAACGGTGCCACCGCTGTTTTCCAGCGTGCCAGCTACCTGCAAATTCGATTTGCCAACGCCAGCGGCCTGAATCGTACCGCCCAGGTTGTTGAGCTGTGCCGCGACCAACGACAGCGCACCGTTGGTGGCAACCGTACCCCCGGCGTTGTTCAGCGTCTGCCGGACAGAAATATCCAACACTTCTTCGCCACTGGCGATCAACTTTCCACCGCCGGTGCTCAGGTTGCCGGTGTCGATGCTGATCTTCCTGGCGGCAGTCGTGCCTTCGCTCAGATCGGTGTTTTCGCCGCTCAACGTCAACGCGCCGTTGCCGATGATGCTGCCGCCTTTGCCGTTGAAGTTCTCGGCAGCGATAAGCAGCGTACCGTCACCGGCGTGTTCGATGCGCCCCTTTTCATTGTCCAGGGTCTGTGCATTGACGGTCAGGTCGCCACCGCTGGCCAGCAGGCCCTCGTCGCCGTTATCCAGCAGACCATCGACGCTGACCTGCAGTGTGGACGTGCCTGCAGCCTGTACAGTACCGCCGACGTTGATCAGCTCGGCGGCAGCGACCGTGGTGCTGCCGGCTGCAGTGAGGGTGCCGCCGCTGTTGTCCAGCGTGTTGGCGACAGCGACGTGCGTTGCCGCCGTTCCTGCAGCCTGGATCGTTCCGTCGCGGTTATCGAGATCGGCTGTGTTGAGCGACAAGGCGCCATTGGTTGCGACGGTACCACCGGCGTTGTTCAGCGCCTGCCGGACCGTGATGTCCAGCACCTCATCGCCGCTGGCGATCAGTTTTCCGCCAGCGGTGCTCAGGTTACCGACATCGATGCTGATCTTCTTGGCGGCAGTGGTGCCACCGCTCAGATCGGTTTCCTCACCGGTCAGCGTCAGCGTGCCATTGCCGATGATGCTGCCGCCCTTGCCGTTCAAGGCTTCGGCGGCAATGGTGAGTGCGCCGTCGCCTGCGTGCTCGATGCGCCCTTCTTCGTTGACCAAGGTCTGTGCATTGACAGTCAAGTCGCCGCCACCGGCCAGCAGGCCCTCATCGCTGTTGTCCAGCAGGCCGTCCACTGTGAGCTGCAACGTCGAGCTACCTGCTGCCTGTACCGTGCCGCCGACATTGAGCAGTTCAGCGGCGGCGAACGTGGTGTTGCCGGCTGCAGCGATGGTGCCACCGTTGTTGTCCAGCGCCCCACCCACCTGCAACGTTGAATTGCCGGCACCAGCAGCCTGGATCGTACCGTTCTGGTTGTTGAGCTGTGCCGCACCCAGCGACAGCGCGCCATTGGTGGCTACGGTGCCGCCTGCATTGTTCAGCGTCTGGCGGACGCTGATGTCCAGAACCTCGTCACTGCTGGCGATCAACTTGCCGCCGGCGGTGCTCAGGTTGCCGGTATCAATACTGATTTTTCTGGCGGAGGTGGTGCCTTTGCTCAGGTCGGCTTCTTCACCGGTTAGCGCCAGTGCGCCATTGCTGATGATGCTGCCGCCTTTTCCGTTCAACGTCTCCGCAGCAATCGTGAGCGCGCCGCCGCCAACGTGTTCGATGCGGCCGGATTGATTGTCCAGCGTCTCTGCGCCGATGCTCAAGTCGCCGCCGCTGGTCAGCAAACCCTCCTCGCTGTTGTCCAGTAGGCCGTCGACGCTGACCTGCAACGTGGATGTACCTGCAGCCTGGACCGTGCCGCCGACGTTGAGAAGATTCGCGGCGGTGATCGTGGTGTTGCCCGCTGCGGCGACGGTGCCGCCACTGTTGTTCAGCGTGTTGGCAACATCGATATGGGTTTCCCCCGTTCCTGCTGCCTGGATCGTTCCGTCCTGATTGTTGAGTTGGGCTGCGGCAAGCGCAAGCGCGCCGTTGCTGGCAACCGTGCCGCCGGCATTGTCCAGCGTCTGGCGGACGCTGAGCTCCAGTGCGTCCCCACCGCTGGCGATCAGCGTGCCGCCAGCGGTGCTCAGGTTGCCAGTATCGACGTTGATCCTTTTGGCGGTGGTGGTGCCCTCGCTCAGATCGGTATTCTCACCGCTCAGCGTCAGCGTGCCGTTACCGATGATGCTGCCGCCCTTTCCGCTCAGTGTTTCGGTTGCGATGGCGAGCTCGCCGTCACCGGCGTGCTCGATGCGCCCCTTTTCATTGCCCAGGATCTGCGCGCTGACAATCAGATCGCCACCGCTGGCCAGCAGGCCTTCATCGCTGTTGTCCAGCAGTCCGTCCACCGTGAGCTGAAGCGTGGAGACCCCTGCAGCTTGTACGGTACCGCCGACGTTGAGCAGGTCAGCGGCGGTGATCGCGGTGTTGCCGGCTGCAGCGACGGTCCCGCCGCTGTTGTCCAGCATGCTACCTACCTGCAATTTCGAGTTGCCGGCGCCAGCGGCCTGAATCGTACCGTCACGGTTGTCGAGCTGCGCTGCGCTGAGCGACAACGCTCCATTGGTGGCAACCGTGCCATCGGTGTTGTTCAGCGCCTGCCGGGCCGTGATATCCAGCACCTCATCGCCGCTGGCGATCAGCTTGCCGCCGGCGATGCTCAGGTTGCCGGTATCGATGCTGACCTTCCTGGCGGCAGTGATGCCTTCACTCAGGTCGGTGCGCTCACCGGTCAGTGTCAAAGCACCATTGCCGATGATGCTGCCGCCCTTTCCGTTCAAGGTCTCGGCGGCAATGGTGAGTGCGCCGTCGCCGGCGTGCTCAATGCGACCTTGCTCGTTCTCCAGCGTCTGTGCGCTGACGGTCAGGTCGCCACCGCTGGCCAGCAAGCCTTCGTTGCTGTTGTCCAGCAGGCCGTCCACCGCGACCTGCAGCGTCGAGCTACCTACGGCCTGCACCGTTCCGTCGGCATTGAGTAGTTCGACGGCGGTGATCGCGGTATTGCCGGCAGCAGCGACGGTGCCACCGCTGTTGTCCAGTGTGCCATTTACCTGCAGCCTCGAGTTACCTGCACCTGCGGCCTGAATCTCGCCGGCCTGGTTGTTGAGCTGAGCAGCAGTCAGCGACAGCGCGCCATTGGTGGCAAGCATGCCGCCGGCATTATTCAGCGCATGCCGGGCGGCGATGTCCAGCACCTCGCTGCCGCTGGCAACCAGCTTTCCACCGGCAGTACTCAGGTTGCCGGTGTCGATGCTGATCTTCTTGCCGGTGGTCGTGCCGTCGCTCAGATCGGTGTCTTCGCCGGTCAGCGACAATGCGCCGTTGCCGATGATGCTGCCGCCTTTGCCGTTCAAGGTCTCCGCAGCGATGGTGAGCGCACCGTCGCCGGCGTGCTCGATACGGCCGCTTTGGTTGTCCAGCGTCTCTGCGCTGATGCTCAGATCGCCGCCGCTCGCCAGCAAGCCTTGCTCACTGTTGTCCAGCAGGCCGTCTGCGGTGATCTGCAGCGTCGACGCACCCGCGGCTTGTACGGTGCCCCCGCTATTGAGCACGCTGGCGGCGTTGATCGTGGTGTTTCCGGCTGCGACAACGCTGCCACCACTGTTGTCCAGCGCCCCCGCTATCTGCAGATTTGACTTGCCCGTACCGGCGGCTTGAATCGTACCGCTCTGGTTGTCGAGCTGGGCCGCACTCAACGACAGCACGCCGTTGGTGGCCAGGACGCCCCCGGCGTTGTTCAGCGCCTGCCGGGCAGCGATATCCAGCGCGCCGTCGCCGCTGGCGATCAGCTTGCCGCCTGCTGTGCTCAGATTGCCGGTATCGATGCTGATTTTCTTTGCAGCGGTGGTGCCTTCACTCAGGTCGGTATGCTCACCGGTCAGCATCAGGGTGCCGTTGCCGATGATGTTGCCGCCCTTGCCGTTCAAGGTTTCTGCGGCGACGGTGAGCACACCCTCGCCTGCATGCTGGATGCGCCCCTTTTCGTTGCCCAAGGTCTTCGCGCTGACACTGAGATCACCGTCACTGGCCAGCAGACCTTCGTCGCCGTTATCCAGGCTTCCAGCAACCTCGATGCTGCTTGAGCCGTTGCCGTTGGCGACGACCGAGCCGCCCCGATTGTCCAGGGAGTCAAGCTGCAGCAGCGCAAGTTCGGCACTGATGGTCGCCTCGCGATTGTCGACAGCGCCGCCACGCAACTCCAAGGCCGCAGCGGTTGCAATCACGCCCTTCTGGCCCTGCAACTGATCGACGGTGACTTTCAGCGCCTGTGAGCCAGCGTGCTCGATACGCCCATCGCGATTGATCAACTGTGCAGCGTCAATCGTGAAGAAGCCCGCTTTGCTCAGCAGGGCGCCACCTTCATTGTCCAGTTCGCCCGCAACGCTCAATACGGTGGATGCGGCACCGGTATGCGTCAGCTTGCCATCACGATTGCTCAGCCGCTCGGCCTGGAAGTCGAACTGATTGGCAATTTCCAGGCGGCCGCGATCATTGCTGACCGATCCAGCATGTATGGAGGCTTGATCGGAAACAACGATGTGACCATCGCTGTTGTCCAGATCTCCACCGTTCAGCGCAAGCCGCTGCAGGCCGAGCTGGCCGCCGGCATTGTCCAGGCCCGACTCGGCGCTCAAGCGCATCTGTCCGCCTGCGTTGATCCTCCCTCCGCTATTGTCCAGTGCCCCGGCAATACGCAGCGCGCCCGCTTCCAGAGTCGGCTGTGGAGTGCCACCGGTGCCTCCGGTTCCAGTGCCGCCGCCATTCTCACCGGTGCCGCCGCCACCGGTTCCTCCCGTGCCGCCGGTGCTGCCACCGGGCTGCGTGCCACCACCGTCGCCCGGTTCAGAGGAGCTGGACTGCAAGCCGATACGGCCATCGTTGCGGTTGATCACGTTGCCAGCCTGCAGCATGAGCGCTTGAACGCCGGTCTGCTCGATGGCACCGCCCGCATTGCGCAGCGACGCCGCCTCGACTTCAATCCGACGGGCATTGAGCGTGCCGCCACTGTTGTCCAGATCCGCCTGCGTCGCGAGCTTTACCTCATTGCCGGCACTGACGGTCCCGCTGTTGGCCAGCCCACCCGTAACGGAAAGCCTGGTATCCAACTGCGACTGCAGCGTGCCCAGATTCTCCAGCCGACCATCCGCCTGCACCACCAGCTCACCGGCCTGCGCACCGATCTTGCCGGCATTGCGCATACCCACGCCGTGCTCGTTGCCGACCAGCCAGATCTTGTTGGCGTACATGCCGCCGAGTGCGCTCACATCCAAGGCGAACATCGGTGCACTGCCGCTTGCGGCTTGCGCGCTGACCTGCGTGTGGTCCGCATTGGCCACGTTGCTGCCAAGGCTTGCCTGCAACTGCTTGGCCCAGATGCCGGCATTCACTTCCAGTGAGCGGCTGATGATGTCGGTGTAGTCGGCGTCGCTGGCATCCAGCCCTGCGCCACTGATACGCACTGCGCCACCGTCCACGCGGTAGCCGTCCAGTACACCGCCATTGACGATGGCCGTACCGGTGGTGAGGGTGACCCGGCTGGCGTTGAGAAAGCCGCCGCCGTCCACCGAAATACCGGCAGGGTTGGCGATGACCACCTGCGCGCGATCACCGGCGACTTCCACGTAGCCGTGCAGTTGGCTGGGGTTGGCGCTGTTGACCTCGTTGAGGATGACCCGCGCCGTGCCCTTGCCCAGCCACGGATTGCCCTGCACCCAGCCACCAAGCTGGGTCTGCACATTGCCGCGCGAATTGTTGAGGATGGCGCCTTCGCTGCCCACATCAAACTGGCTATAGGTGTTGCGCGACACACCTGCGGCACTGGGGGTGGTGATGTTAACCAGCGGCGTGCCATTGCTCGAAGTCACCACCGTCGGGCGCTGCCGTTCCGGCGCGCCGGGATCGGCGATGATGCGACCCGCCTGTGCGCCAGGCGTTTGCTGTGCGGTTACCGGCTGTGCCAGGCCCACCCACCCCAGCGCCAGCCACAGGCCAAAGCTCACCGGATGCAATGCCGCCATCGACAGACCCGCACTGCTGTTGCGGCCGCCGCGCGCCGCCTTCACCAGTTCCGACGCTACCTGCCACACGCCCAGGGTACGGTTATAGACCAGACGGTAAATACGATTCATGGCATTGCTTCCTTTCTATCCTTGGATGTATGACCTGCCGCCCATCCGATGTGAATGCAGACGGCATGCTCCATATGCTTGCGACTCGCGTGGTCGCCGGGTATCAGAACGAGGCGCTCAAGCTGAAGCCAAATGTCGTGTACGCGGTTGGGAAACCCACCGGCTTGTGCAACGGGCTGCCAACAAAAATGTCCCACTGCGCGTGCGCGACGCCGCCGCGCAGACCGATGACCGCGCCAGCCAGGTAGTCGCCCATCTGCCAGCGCACTGACGGACCGCCAACATGGCCGTAGTCGGCACCCACATACGCCTCCTGCCCGCCGCCAAGCGCAAAGCCCAGCTCATTGCGCAGCAACCAGCCGCGCTCACCGCTCAACGACATTTCGCCATCGAACCCACGCACGGTGTAGCGCCCGCCTATGGAGAAGCGGTCCTGTGGCACCAGCAGGGAGCGGTTCCATTGCGCACGCCAGCTGCTGGTGTAGCGCACCGGCTGCTTACCCAGCTTGAAGGGAATCATCAACTGTGCATCGGCAGTGATGACGCGACCGCGCGCCGTGCCTTCCCCGAAGGCTTCCTCTGGTGCGGGCAGTGCGTCGAACGCCGCGGTTCCACGACGGTACGCAACACCTGCATCCAGCGTGCTGTTACCAATGAAGTGCTTGTGCGCCAACCCCAACTCCCAGCCCGCCATGCGCCTGCGTTGCACTTCGATCTCGGTGTCGTCGATGAAGTTGTTCGAGTCGCGGTACCAGGCCCGCGCGTAGCCACTGGTCTTGAAGCTGGCATTGCGAAACAACATGCGTGTCAGGCGCGCTTCCGCATTGCGGCTGGCACCGCTGTAAACGTAGGTCTCGTATGCGCCGGCCACCGATTGGCTGTAATCGTACTTGCTGGCATTGATGCCCAGCAGCCACTTGCCGACCGGGATGCTGTAGTGCGCGGCCCAGCTGTCGGTGTCGCGGCCGCTACCGTTGAACACCGACTTGCCGAGGTTCAAATAGAACAGGTCATTCAAGCGCGCGAGATTGTCCAATGACACCGTTGCACCGGCCTGCAGTTTGCCGGTGGACTGGCTGCCGGAATCGTCCAGGGTCAGGTTCGCACGGGCTTTGGAACGTTGCTTCCAGCTGATCAGCAGATCACTCTCACCCGGCTTGGCAGCGGCGCCTTCCGCCGGCGGTGCCACCTGGATGTCCACGGTCGCCGTAGGTATACGCTGGAAATTCTCCAGCGCCTGCTCGATGTCACGCAGGTTCAATAGATCGCCCGGCCCGGCTGGAACCGCATTCCACAATGCAGGATGCGTTTGCGCGGTGTCGGCAAAGCGAATGGCGTGGATGCGGCCCGGCACTACCGTCAATACCAGCGCACCGCTCTTCAAGTCCTGCGGCGCCGCCAGGATGCGTGTTGTGACATAGCCGCGCGTGATGATCGCGTTCTGCACGCGCTTCATCACGACATCCACACCCGCGGTGCCCAGGCAACGACCAGTAGCGGGGTCGTCACTGGGATCGGCAGCTTTCAAGGCCCAGCGGAAGCGTTCGGCCTCTTCGCCTTCCAGGCTGATGTGATTGATGACGAAGCAAGGCGCCTCGGCGCCAGGCAGTCTCCCTGACATTTGTGCCGGAGCCGCCTGCAAGCGCGCATCTGGCTGCGCTTCCTGCTGCTCGCGCAGCACGCGCTCACGTTCTTGCTGCCGCAATATTTCCTGAGCGCTTGCATCTACTGTCTGCGCCTGCGCCGCACCACCTCCAAGCAGGACCACACACACAACGGCCAACATCCGCTCACGCACGACCAACCCGCCCCGCACTCCATTGCATCGCATACAAAGCAACCATCCTTGGGAAACCGCAGCGTCATGCTGCACGGAATGATTGGGGCCAGCGCACCATTCCGAAAAACATCGGCTCTGCAATCAAGAACAGGAGCCTCTCAGGCGCTCCATGACCGCATCGACCCCCTGTGAGCCAGACGACGCAACCGATCTTAGCAAACCATCAGCACTTATAAATTCACACCAAAGGACAGCTATTTTTAGGACTAACACCAATTGACATGAAGTCATAACGGAATCCCACGTCTACTCCCTTTTTCAGCCATTGCTAAAAGCAAAAGGCCATGCAATGCATGGCCTTGGAAGAAACGAACGCGTCGAGCAACGATCAGAACGGAATATCGTCGTCGGCGAAGTCGTCCATCGGCGGAGCCGACTGCTGCTGCGGCGGTGCCTGGCGCTGCTGCTGGCGCTGACCGCCGCCGTAGCCACCGCCGCCCTGGTCCTGGTTACCGTAACCACCCTGGCCGCCACCCTGCTGCTGACGCGGGGCCGACTGGCGCTGCGGACGATCGCCACCGTAGCCGCCACCGCCACCGCCGCCTTCACCGCGGCCGCCAAGCATCTGCATTTCGTTGGCGACGATATCGGTGGTGTATTTTTCCACGCCATCCTGGCCGGTGTACTTGTCGTAGCGCAATTCGCCTTCGACGTAGACCGAGCTGCCCTTGCGCAGGTATTCACCGGCGATCTCGCCGAGCTTGCCGAAGAACACCACGCGATGCCACTCGGTACGCTCCTGCTGGTTGCCGTCACGGTCCTTGCGCACGCTGGTGGTGGCCAGGCTGATGCGGGTGATCGCCATGCCGGCCTGGGTGTACTTGGTGTCCGGGTCGTTGCCGAGATTGCCGACGAGGATGACTTTATTGATGCCGCGGGCCATAGGTTCCTACTCTTCCGTTGGGGTCCACCCGCCGGATGCGGGCAATAGCGCACGTATTATATCTGTCCGGGGGCAGATAGCAGCCAATCCTTGCAGCCCTTGCGGCGTAAGGCTTGCGCTGGGCCCAGCCGGGGTTCCCACAGGCTCAGGGGAGCCCCCGGGGGTTCGCCCACCAGCGCTGGAATCGCCCGGCAGAAGGGGCGCGCCCGCCCCAAGCCTGCCCGGTTCCGACGGCCACATGGCATGATGCCCAACGTCGTTCAGATTGCTGGTCAAGATGGTCATCAAGGGCAAAGCCACCTCTTTGGATATCGCGCACATGGCCGGCGTTTCGCAGCCGACGGTGTCGCGTGCGCTGCGTGGCAGCCCGATGGTCAATGCCGACACCCGCCAGCGCATCCTCGATATCGCCCGCCAGCTGAACTACAAGGTCGACAAGAACGCCTCCAGCCTGCGTTGCCAGCAGTCCGGCACGCTGGCGCTGCTGTTCTTCGAGGACCCGACCAACGATGACTCCTTGATCAACCCGTTCTTCCACTCGATGCTGGGCTCGATCACCCGCGCCTGTGCGCTGAAGGGGCTGGACCTGCTGGTCTCGTTCCAGCAACTATCCAGCGACTGGCATGCCGACTTCGAGGACAGCAACAAGGCCGACGGCATCATCCTGCTCGGCTATGGCGACTACCACGAGTCGGTGGAGCGGCTGCAGCGGCTGGTGCAGCAAGGCACCCACTTCGTGCGTTGGGGTGCAGCCCTGCCCGGCCAGCCTGGCGTATCGATTGGCAGTGACAATTTTCAAGGCGGCTTTGATATCAGTGCACACCTGCTTGAGCAGGGCCGCCAGCGCATCGCGTTCCTTGGCCATGCTTCCAGCCACTATCCAGAGTTCGAGGAGCGTTATCGTGGCCACGTCGAAGCACTGACGGCCCGCGGTTTGCAGGCCGACCCGTCGCTACAGCACGACGCCATCACCACCGAAGATTCCGGCCACGCCGCCTGCATCGCCCTGCTCGACAGCGGCAAGGACTTCGATGCGATCTGCGCGGCCAGTGATCTGATCGCCATCGGCGCCTTGCGTGCACTACGCGAACGCGGCGTGCGTGTGCCGCAGGACATCGCGGTGACCGGTTTTGACGACATTCCGCTGGCGGCATCGGTATCGCCGCCACTGACCACGGTGCAGCAGGACACCAAGCAGGCCGGTCAGTTGCTGGTCGACAAGCTGCTGAGCCTGATTGCCGGTGAACCGGTCGAAGGCCTCACCATTCCGGTGAAGCTGGTGGTGCGGGAATCATCGCTTGGCATGTGATTCACGCAGAAAGTGCTGCCGCATACCTTGGCTCAGCTGAAATCCTTGAGGATTTCGCCCACGCCAGACGGCGAGATTTCAAAGCCCAGCGGCGTGCCGGGATTGATCACCACGCCGTAGCCACCGGGAACGCGGCGTAGTACTTCCAGCATCAGCATGCGGATGTTGTGCGGTGCCTGCTGCTGGTGGAAGCCAACCCGCGCCATGTCGGTGAACACCGCCACATGCAGCACACCCTGCTTGTCGAACAGCAACGGATCGAAGCCACTGCCGTCAGGCGTGACCAGGCTGCCGGTCAGCAGCACCACCTCGGAAGCGACGAAGGCCTGCATGAAGGCGCGGATCGGCAGTTTGCCGTCCATTGCCGTCTGCAACAGGGTTTCGATGGGGGTTTGCGGGGGAAGCTGGTTCATGCGGTGCCGCCGGGAATGCCTGGGGGCGGATTGTAGCGGGTGCGCCTTTGGGCGTCGCAGAGGCTGGTAGCAGAGCAGAATCAAGAGCTACCCCTCCCCGGCCCTCCCCTTGCCTTCGGCAAAGGGAGGGAGACAAGCAAAGCCTCTCGACCGCGACAATCTGCCCCCTCCCTTTTGCGCAGCAAAGGGGAGGGCTGGGGAGGGGTGCTCTTTGCGCGGGGTTAGGTTTTTCGCAGAGCCTTACCCTCACCCCAACCCCTCTCCCGCAGGGAGAGGGGCTTGAGCGGGTTACTGCGCCAGTCGCTTATCCCGCGCTATCTGATCCGCCATGGCAGCGTCCAGCTGCGCCTGCAGCTCCGGCTGCATCACCTGTCCTTCCAGCACAAACACCTTGACCCCATGCGCGGGCACTACGGTCTTCAGCGAACTCTTCACCTTCAAGGAACCGCCACCCAGCGCATCACGCCACTGCCCGGCCTGCAGGTAACGGCTCACCTCGAACGAACGCGAAGCATCACCCTTGTTGAGCAGCACCAGCGCCGTCTGCGCCGTGCCTCCGTGCTGCAGCACGCGGTAGAACACCGCCTCGTCGCCCTGCAGCCGCTCATTCACCTGCAGGCCGCGCTGCAACGCAGGCGTTGCTTCACGCAACTTGGCGATGCGCTGCAACGGCGCGAAGATCGGGCTCTGCCCTGCTTTATCCACCCGCTGCTGGCCAAAGTAAGCGCGATTGCCCGCATGCTCGGCACGGCCGCGCATGAAGCCGATTTCCGAGCCGTAATAGAGCACCGGGATGCCGCGTGCGGTGAACAGCCAGTTATGCGCGTCGATGAAGCCGGCATCGCTGGCGTCCAGACGCGCCATGTCGTGGTTGTCGTAGAAACTCATCAATGCATACGGGTTGGCATACGGGCCACCGCTCAGGTGCAGCGGCTCGGCCAGCGTTTCAAAGCCTTTCTGCTCCTTGCCGAACACCGAGGACAAGGCACCGCGCAGCGGGAAATCCAGCACGCTGACATTGGCATTCGCTGGCCAGGTGTGCTCGGCAATCTTCGCTGCGTCGTAGTCGAAGGCTTCGCCGAACATGAACATCCCCGGGTGCTCGGCACGGATGCGGTTTACGAACTCATGCCACCACGGATGCGGCAACCAGCCGATGGTATCGATGCGCAAGGCATCCACGCCCTGCGCCGTCCATTGCAGGTAGGCGCCAACCAGGTAGTCCATCACCGCCGGATTGTGCTCGTTGAAATCCGACAGTTCGGCCAGGTTGCCGTCGAAGATGGAACCCTTGCTGCCATCGACCGGGCCGATGTTGTTGTAGAACGCATGCAGCGGGTTGTGTTTCGGATCGAGCTTGTCAGGCGGCAGATTCTGGTGATCGGCGATCAGCTTGCCGTCCTTGTCGAAGATCTGGCCGAACTGCGGCTGTCGCTTGGGCATGGTCCAGGCCGGTGAGCCGTGGTTGCCGACGATATCCAGCACCACTTTCAGCTTGGCATCGTGCAGGCCCTTGGTCAGCCCGGCGAAATCCAGGTCTGCGCTGGGCAGGTGCTCGTCCAGCTTGTAGAAGTTGATGCCCCAATAACCGTGGTAACCGGTCTTGCCGCGGTCAGTCAGCGTGCTGGTGCAGCTGATCGGCTTGCTGCCGGTGAAAGCCTCATCGGGGTTGTCGATGATCGGCGTGATCCATATGGCGCCAAAGCCGAGCTGGCGGATGTAGTCGGCGTTGTCCAGCACGCCCTTGAAGTCACCGCCGAGGTAGCCGATGTTGCCGTCGATCTTGTCCGGGCACGGCACCGGGATATCGAAGGTGCGGTGCTCGCCGCCCTGGTCGCGGTGGTCGTTGCTGGTATCGCCATTGACGAAGCGATCGGTGACCACGAAGTACACCGCATCACTGGCGAATGGCTCGGTGGTGCCGATGTAATCCGGCCGATTGCCGGCCAAGGCCGAACCCGCCACCACTGCCAGAGCAACCGCTGCTGCCAAACGACTGCGCATCACACCACCTCCTGTTGCGACGGAACCCGCAGCACGCACAAGCCGGCTACGAACAGACTGCATCCACCCAGCACCAGCACGTGGATGGGATCGCCGCCCAACCAGTTGCGCAGGGCAAAGCCCAAGGCACTGGCGGCCACCAGCTGCGGGATCACGATGAAGAAATTGAAGATGCCCATGTACACGCCCATCTTCGCCGCCGGCACGCTGTCTGACAGCAGTGCGTACGGCAGCGACAGGATCGAGGCCCAGGCAAAGCCGATACCGACCATCGACAACAGCAGCCAATGCGGGTCCTTGATCAGCATCAGCGAGATCAGGCCCAAGCCGCCCAGCCACAGATTGACCAGGTGGCTCCAGCGCAGGCCAATCGCTCGTACCATCAGCGGAATGATCAGCGCCGCCACGGCAGCGAAACCGTTGTAGGCACCGAACAACACGCCGACCCAGTTCGCCCCTTCGTTGTACGCGGCCGACTGCGTATCGGTGGAACCGAAGTGCGTGCCAGCCACCGCTGCGGTGGTGTAGATCCACATCGCAAACAAGGCGAACCACGAGAAGAACTGCACCCAAGCCAAGCGCCGCATCGTGCCCGGCATGCTGCGCAGGTCATCGACGATGGTAGCCAGCATATGCGTGCCGGGCAGCACCCGCGCCACGCCGAGCAGCAGGCCGTAACTGACGCACAGACCGGCCAACACGTAGAGCATGCGGTCGCCTTGGCGCCAGGCGATCAACGCCGCCAACAACATGCCCAAGCCAAGCCACACGCCGATCTGACCCCATTGCGGCAGACCTGCAGCGCGTTGCACGGCATGCACCGCCGCCGGTTCGGCATCGTCGAAGCTGGCCAGCTCGGCCGGCGAGTACTCGCGCGTGCTGAACACCGTCCAGCTCATCGCCAGCAGCAATACTGCCGCGCCGAAGTAAAAGGCATAGCGCACGGTATCCGGCACCTCACCGGGCCCAGCGGTATTGGCCACACCGAAGTGGGCAAGGATGAAGGGCAGGAAGCTGGCCACCACCGCGCCCACGCCGATGAAGAAACTCTGCATCGAGAAGCCCGTCGGACGCTGCCTGGGCGACAACTGATCACCAACGAAGGCGCGGAACGGCTCCATCGAGATATTGATCGAGGCATCCAGCACCCAAAGCGTGCCGGCGGCAATCCACAGGGTCGGCGAGTTCGGCATCACCAGCAGGGCGAGCGTGGTCAGCACCGCGCCGATCATGAAGTAGGGGCGGCGCCGGCCCCAGCGCGTCCAGGTGCGGTCAGACAGATAGCCGATCACCGGCTGCACCAGCAGCCCGGTCAGCGGTGCGGCGATCCACAGTCCCGGCACCGCGTCCATCGGTGCGCCCAGCGTTTCAAAGATGCGGCTGGCATTGGCGTTCTGCAGCGCGAAGCCGAACTGGATACCCAGGAAGCCAAAACACATGTTCCAGATCTGCCAGAACGACAGCTGCGGTTTGCTATTCATCAAGCGCTTCCCCCCTCCGGGAATCACGGATGCGATGTTGGGCGCGGATGCGCTGCAGCCATGGTAGAGGGCGCACCTGTGATCTGCACCGCTGTTGCATACGTATTCAATGCAGCATTGCCCCCACAGTGGCCTCGGCCGGGGAATAGTGGCGCCACGTGCCACCCCGCTGGGCCGGCGCGCCGACCAGAACCCGGAGTTGAGACCCGCATGGCCGATACACGTCCCACCCCTGCCCGCCTGTCGCTGAAAGCTGCCTTCGCGCTACTGCTGATCAGCTGCCTGCCGGCCTACGCCGCCGATCTGGCGCGCGTCACCTCACCCGACAAGCAGCTCGTGGTGATCGTCGAATCCCAGCACGAAGGCCGCCCCTCGTACCGGGTGGAACGCAATGGCCAGGCGGTGATCGCGCCGTCGCGGCTGGGCATGCTGTTTGGTGATGGCCGCCTGGAGCGCAATGTCGCGCTTACCGGGCAGTCACAGCGCAGCTTCGATGAGACCTGGGAGCAGCCCTGGGGCGAGCGCCGCCTCACCCGCAATCACTACAACGAGCTGCGCGCCAGCTTCACCGAGAAGCCCGGCGCCGGCCGCAACTACGAGCGCCGCTTTGACGTGGTGTTCCGCGTCTATGACGACGGCATTGGCTTCCGCTACGAGTTCCCGCAGCAGGCCGGCATGAAGCAGGCGCAGATCCATGCCGAGCTGACCGAGTTCGCGCTAGCGCGCCCGGCCACCGCCTGGTGGATTCCCGCCTTCGAGTGGAACCGCGAAGAATACCTGTACCACCAGACCCCGCTGAAGGAAGTCGGCACCGCGCAGACCCCGCTGACCCTGCGCAGCGACAACGGCCTGCACATCTCCATCCATGAAGCCGCGCTGGTCGACTACGCCGGCATGAACCTGGCCCGTGGTGATGGCGACATCCTGCGCGCGACGCTCACGCCGTCCAGCAGCGGCGCTCCGGTGGTGCGCACCCTGCCCTTCAACACCCCGTGGCGCACCATCACCATTGGCGAGAGGGCGGGCGACCTGGCTGAGTCCAGCCTCATCCTCAACCTCAACGAGCCCGACGCCATCGGCGATGTGAGCTGGTTCAAACCGGCCAAATATGCCGGCGTGTGGTGGTCGCTGCACCTGGAAACCGAGACCTGGGCGACCGGTCCCAAACACGGCGCCACCACCGAGAACACCCGCCGTTACATCGACTTCGCCGCCGCCAATGGTTTCCGCGGCGTGCTGGTGGAAGGCTGGAACATCGGCTGGGACGGCGACTGGTTCGCCAACGGCGAAGCCTTCGACTTCACCCGCGCCACCCCGGATTTCGACCTGCCCGGCCTTGCCCGCTACGCCGCCGGCAAGGGCGTGCACCTGATCGGCCACCACGAAACCGCCTGCGCGGTCAGCCACTACGAACGCCAGCTACCGGCCGCGCTGGACCTGTATGCGCGCAACGGCGTGGATGTGGTCAAGACCGGCTATGTCTGTGACGCCGGCGACATCCACCGCCAGGACCAGGTCGATGGTCCGATCACCCGCGAATGGCACGAAGGCCAGTGGATGAGCAACCACAACCTGCGCGTGCTGCAGCAGGCCGCCGCCAGGCACATCGCGATCAACTCGCATGAACCGATCAAGGACACCGGCCTGCGCCGCACCTACCCGAACTGGGTTTCGCGCGAAGGCGCGCGTGGCATGGAGTTCAACGCCTGGGGCAACCCGCCCAACCCGCCAGGCCACGAGGCCACGCTGGTGTTCACCCGCATGCTGGGCGGGCCGATGGATTACACGCCCGGCATCGTCAGCCTGAAGGGCCGCAACGGCCTGCCCCTGCGCAGCACCCTGGCCAAGCAGTTGGCGCTGTACGTGGTGCTGTACAGCCCGGTGCAGATGGTCGCCGACCTGCCCGAGCACTACGCCCAGCACCCGGACGCCTTCCAGTTCATCAAGGACGTGGCGGTGGATTGGGAGGAAAGCCATGTGCTCAATGGCGAGGTTGGCCAGTACGTGACGTTTGCGCGCAAGGCGCGTGGTAGCGAGGAATGGTTTGTCGGCAGCGTTGGCAGCGAGAAGCCGCAGGCACTGGATGTGGCCTTGTCGTTCCTGACCCCGGGCAAGCGTTACCGCGCGGAGATCTACCGCGATGGTGAGGGCGCCAATTGGGAATCTGCACCGTTTGCGTTTGCCCGTGAGATGCGGGTGGTAGGCAGTGCTGACCGGATCAAGCTGCAGCTGGGGGCTGGCGGCGGCGCTGCTGTGCGGTTTGTTCCGGTGGAATAAAGGCTGCGCGGCCTGAAGCCCAAAGCTCCGGGCTCTGCTTTGATGCCGTCATTCCTGCCTGCGCGGAAATGACGGCGCAAAGACAAAACCCATGCAGAAAGCGTTTTCACACCTGTCTGCCGCCGCAAACGTCCATTGAATACGTATGCAGCCCAGCGCCATGGGCTTGCCTGCTGATTACCATGCGAGTCAGTCGCAAGCAGCGAAAAAAACAGCGACGCATCCCCCACACCAAGACGGGGGAGCACAGAACACAACCAACCGACATCACCTGGGAGAGGGGAGTATGTTGAACACCAAGCGCAACCTGCTGAGCGTTGCACTGGCCTCAGCCATCACATTGACTGCCACCGGCGTGCACGCGCAGACCGTGGACGACGAAGCCAAGGCGAAGGCCAAGGCTGAAGCTGTGGATCTGGACACCGTCACCGTCACCGGCATCCGCCGCGGCATCGAAAGCGCGATCTCGGTCAAGCGTGACTCGAGCTCGATCGTGGAAGCCGTCTCGGCCGAAGACATCGGCAAGCTGCCGGACGTCAGCATCGCCGAATCCATCGCCCGCCTGCCCGGTCTGGCCGCCCAGCGCGTCGCCGGCCGCGCCCAGGTGATCAGCGTGCGCGGCTTGTCGCCCGACTTCGCCACCACCCTGCTCAATGGCCGCGAAGTGGTCAGCACCGGCGACAACCGCAGCGTCGAGTTCGACCAATACCCGTCCGAACTGATCAGCGGGGTTACTGTCTACAAGACGCCCGACTCCGGCCTGATTGGCCAGGGCTTGTCCGGCACCCTCGACCTGCAGACCGTGCGCCCGCTGAGCTATGACGCTCGCGTCATCGCGCTTAGCGGCCGCTACCAGAAGAACTCGTTGGGCGAAGCCGCTGGCGAAGACCCGTATGGCAGCCGCGCCAACTTCAGCTACATCGACAAGTTCGCGGACAACACCATCGGTCTGGCTATTGGTTTCTCCCATTCGGAGATGTCCAAGCAGGAGAACCAGGTCGGCCTGTATGAGCCGTGGCAGAAGCTGGGTGGCGATGACTGGCGCCCGGGCGTCCCCGGCGGCACCTACTACTCCGATGGCATCAAGGCCCTGCGCCGCACAGGTCACGCAAAGCGTGACGGCGTAATGGCGACGCTGCAGTTCCGGCCCAACAACAGCTGGACCAGTACGCTGGACACCTTTTATACCAAGGCCAAGGAATACGACACTGCCAACCAGATCGAAATCCACCTGGGTGGCTACAACGGTGGCTACGATCCGCTGAACCTCACCAATGTGGTGGTGGGCAGCAATGGCAGCTTCGAAAGTGGCGTTGCCCACAACGTCTACCCGCTGGTACGCGGCATGTACAACCACCGCGAAGACAGCATCAAGGCCATTGGTTGGAACAACGAGTTCAACATCGGCGATGTACGCTTGGTGGCCGACGTCAGCTGGTCCAAGGCCGAGCGCGACGAGTTGAACCTGGAAAACAACCTGCAGCTGCTGCCGGCACCGGCGCTGGATTCGGTGACCCTGAATTACGGTGGCAGCGGCTTCCCTCAGTTCACGCTGGGTCGAGACTACTCCGACTACAGCAAGCTGTTCCTGACCAACACCATTTACGGCTCGGGCTACGGCAAAACCCCGCACGTGGACGACGAGCTGAAGGGTTTCAAGCTGGCAGCTACCATCCCGGTGCCGGAAGGCTTCAACTGGTTCTCCGACTTCGACATCGGCGTGAACTACGCTGATCGCAGCAAGAACAAGACCCAGGCCGAAGGCAACATCAACCTGGGCGCACAAGGCATCACCAGCATCGCCGCCGACCTGCAGTACAAGCCGGTCAATCTGGGTTTTGCCGGCGCTGGCTACATCCCGGCCTGGAATGTGCCTGCTGCGGTTGGCCGCTACATGGTGTTCAAGCCGACCACCACCGAAAGCTACCTAATTCCGAAGCAGTGGACGGTGGACGAAGAGATCATCACCACCTTCCTGCGCGCCAACATCAGCACGCATATCGGCTCAGTTCCGGTACGCGGCAATGTCGGCATCCAGGCCCAGCACGTTGATCAGTCATCGCACTCCAACTACTGGGATGGTTCGCAGGCGGTTGGCAGCCAGGTGATTCCGATCAACGAAGGCAAGAAGTACCTCGACTTCCTGCCGAGCTTGAACCTGGCTTTCGAACTGCCGGCCGAGAACACCGTGCGCTTCGCGCTGGCACGCCAGGTTGCCCGCCCGCGTGTCGATGAGATGCGGGCTTCGATGGAGTTCGGCGTCGACACCAACAATGGCATCCCTGGTGCCAGCGGCGGCAACCCGAACCTGGATCCGTGGGTGGCAAACGCGGTTGACCTGTCGTGGGAGAAGTACTTCGGCAACAAGGCATATGTTGCTGCGGCGTTCTTCTACAAGGATCTGAAGACCTACGTCTTCACCGAAAAACGTGATGGCTACGACTTCACCGACCAGGTAGACGCATGGCTGCTGGCCAACGGCGTCAGCCTGCCTCCGGGCATTGTTGTCGACAAGACCGGTACCTACACCGCACCGTTCAACGGCAAGGGTGGCAGCCTGCGTGGCCTGGAACTGACCGCATCACTGCCACTGGATCTGTTCTCCGACGCCCTACGCGGTTTTGGCGTTGTAGCCAGTGCTGGCTTCAATGACAGCAACATCACCATCCCACCGGATCCGGCAACCGTTTCCAGCGTGGGCAGCGACCCGATCATGCTGCCAGGCCTGTCCAAGCGCGTTTACAACTTCACTGCCTATTACGAGAACAACGGCTTTGAAGTGCGTCTGAACCAGCGCAAGCGCTCGGACTTCATCGGCGAAATCGGCAACTTCAACGGCGCCCGCACGCTACGTTACGTCAAGGGCGAGAATGTCTTGGACGCACAGTTGGGCTACAGCTTCGGCGACGGCACCATGTTCAAGGGCCTGGGTCTGTTCCTGCAGGCCAGCAACCTGACCAACTCCAAGTACGAAACCTATGCCGGCACCAAGGACCGTCCGCTGGAAACCGTGGAATGGGGCCGCACCTACCAGGTGGGTGTGAACTACAAGTTCTGATTCATCCCTGCCGTGCAGGACCGAAGGCCCGCTGCCATTGCAGCGGGCCTTTTTTGTTCGCCGAAGTGCTTGCCAGTGCCGCAGGGATCTTGGCGGCAAGACGGGCTTTCCGCTAACGTAACTGCGCCGTTTCGAATCGAACTGCTCGTCAACAAGGAAGATGACTCATGGATTTTCTGCGCCGGCTGCTGCGCAAGCAGCACGACGAACACCCTGCCGAGCTGCGCCAGCTGCATGCCGCCCTCAAGACCTACCACAGCTCAGCCCGGATCGAAGCCGATCACGTCAGTCTCGCCAACGGCGTCAGCGTACGGACTCAGTTGATCGAAACCCATGCTTTCCCCAACGGCGGAGTCAGGACGGCCACAGCCACGCTGACATCGCACGGCACCGCCTTCCCTGACGGTCTATACGAGTATCAGCATGCAAGCGGCGCGGATGTGGAGAGCGCACTGCACAATGGCTTTGATACCTGGGCCAGAACGGATCTGGTTGCCATTCTCGATGCACTGGCAGTACAGCCGGAACATTGCACGACAATGGAGCTCGACTTACCCACCGACGCCACGCAGCGACCCCGTTGCCGGCAAGTCGTGTTCGGGCCTACTGCCCGCTCCGCCGCCAACCCTGCTGCGGAGGAAGCAGACCACGGGTTCTGTCCCTGCTGTTTGTTCACCAACAGCCTTGCAGCTTTCCAATCAAGCCTGGCCGCGGACGGTGTACTCGGCATCCGTATTTTCGTGAATCGTGATAGCGACGGAACGTTCACGGCGGACTGCCGGATCAATGGACAGGACCACCCCGACGCCCTGCCCCTGCTGATCGAATACGCCAGAAGCTGGCCTGGCGAAGGCAATGAGTTCCGCAAGCAATATATTGTGATCCGCGACAAGCCTTGAGCGTTGTTCACTGACGATCGCATTCGAGGTGACACAAGTGCATGCTCCCCACAAAATCCTGGGGACTTGGCTTTGAGATCAGGCTCCAGCTTTGGGCCTTTGGTTTTGAGCTTTGGTTTTGAGCTTTGGTTTTGAGCTTTGGTTTTGAGCTTTGGTTTTGAGCTTTGGTTTTGAGCTTTTGCTTTGAGCTTTTGCTTTGAGCTTTGGCTTTGAGCTTTTGGCTTTAGATTTCGCTTTGCACTCTTGCTCTGGAATTTCCCTTCTCCCGCTTGCGGGGGAAGGTGCCCGGAGGGCGGATGGGGGGAGCTTTGGCTTTGGCTTTGGCTTTGGCTTGCCTTAAGAAGCGCCCTCACCCCAACCCCTCTCCCGCAAGCGGGAGAGGGGCTTCAACAAAAGCAAAATCAAAAGCCCAAAAAAAAGGCGGAGATGCTATCTCCGCCCGCACAAAAGAGAGAGCAACAAAAACTCAGCCGCGACGCGCGCAATACACCGCGTGCCCAGGCAATACCAGTTCGCCAGCCTCAACCGCTCCGGCCACCGGACCCGGCAGCGCCAAAGCCTGCCACTCACCGACCGGCAGCGCATGCCGCACCGTTTCGCCAGATAGATTGAAGGCCAGCAACAAGGCCTCATTACCCGCCTGCCGCTCGAACAACAACACCGGCTCAGCACTATCCAGGAAGCGAATTGAACCCTCGACCAAGGCCGGATGCGCCTTGCGCCAGCTCAGGAAGTTGCGGAAGGCATGCAGTACCGAATCCCCATCCACTTCCTGCGCCTGCACCGACAAAGCCCGATGCTCGGCCGGAATCGGCAACCACGGCTTGCCAGTGGTAAACCCAGCCAATGCGTCATCAGTCCACGGCATCGGCGTACGGCAACCATCACGGCCCTTGAAGTTCGGCCAGAAGGTAATCCCATACGGATCCTGCAGCGATTCAAACGGCACATCCGCTTCACCCAGGCCCAACTCCTCGCCCTGGTAGATACAGACCGATCCACGCAGCGAGCAGACCAGTGCCGCCAGCATCTTCGCCAGCGACGGCTTGGCCGGATACCCGCCCCAACGGGTCACCGCACGCTGCACGTCATGGTTGGACACCGCCCAGCACGGCCAGGACTCGCCCATCGCCGCTTCCAGTCGCTCGACGGTGCCGCGGATGTAAGCCGCGCTGTAATCATCCACCAGCAACTCGAAGCTATAGCCCATGTGCAGGCGGCCCGGCGCGGTGTACTCGGCAGTGGTCGCCAGCGAATCCTCCGAGGAGATTTCGCCCAGCGTCACCGCCTGCGGGTACTGGTCCAGCAAGGCGCGCAGGCGCTCCAGGAAGCCGATATTTTCCGGGCGGGTGTTGTTGTAGTAGTGGTACTGGAACGCATACGGATTGTCCGGGCTGAAACCACGGCCAATACGCTCGCTCTCAGGCTTGGGCGGGTTGTCGCGCAGTTGCGCGTCGTGGAAGCAGAAGTTGATCGAATCCAGGCGGAAGCCATCCACGCCACGGTCCAGCCAGAACTTCACATAGTCCAGGGTTGCCTGCTGCACCGCTGGATTGTGGAAATCCAGGTCCGGCTGCGAAGCCAGGAAGTTGTGCAGGAAATACTGCCGACGCCGCGGCTCCCACTGCCAGGCGACGCCACCGAAGATCGACAGCCAGTTGTTGGGCGGGCTGCCGTCGTCGCGCGCATCGGCCCACACGTACCAATCGGCCTTGGGGTTGTCGCGACTCTCGCGGCTTTCCTTGAACCAGGCATGGTCCACCGAGGTATGGCTGAACACCTGGTCGATCATCACCTTCAGGCCCAGCGCATGCGCCTTGGCCAGCAAGCGGTCGAAATCGGCCAGGTTGCCGAACAACGGGTCCACATCGCGGTAATCGGCGATGTCGTAGCCGAAATCGGCCATCGGTGACTTGAAGAACGGTGACACCCAGATCGCGTCCACACCCAACGAGGCCACGTACTCCAGGCGATCGATGATGCCCGGCAGGTCGCCGACGCCATCCCCATTGGTATCCAGGTAGCTGCGTGGGTAAATCTGGTAGATGACGGCACCGCGCCACCATGGAGTCTTGGACATCGAACGCCCCCCTACGGGCCTCAGAGCCCGTGTTTCAGGGCCGCGAAATGTATGCCGGCCAGCTTAGCGTCGGTGCTTTGCCGACGGTGTTGCTTGCATACGTATTCACTGCGCAAAGGCCCGGTTTCCTTCGGTTTTCGGCCCCGACGGGCCGCCCCGGCCGACTCCGCCTATAATCCCCCGGTACCCCCTGAAGTCTTCCTATGAGCATCGCCGAACATATCCGCCCCGCGCTGGGCCTGCCTGCCATCCAGACCTTTGCCGCAGCGGACATGGCTGCCGTCGATGCCCTGATCCGTCGCCGCCTGTCCTCGGACGTGGTGCTGATCAACCAGATCGCCGACCACATCGTCTCGGCGGGCGGCAAGCGCCTGCGGCCGATGCTGGTGATGCTGGCCGGCCATGCGGTCGGCGGCGCCGGCCCCGAGCACCACCAGCTGGCGGCGATCATCGAGTTCATCCACACCTCCACCCTGCTGCACGACGATGTGGTCGACGAATCCGACCTGCGCCGCGGCCGCAGCACCGCCAACGCCCTGTGGGGCAATGCCCCCAGCGTGCTGGTCGGTGACTTCCTGTACTCGCGCAGCTTCCAGCTGATGGTCGAACTGGAACACATGGCGGTGATGCAGATCCTGGCCGACACCACCAACCGCATCGCCGAAGGCGAAGTGCTGCAGCTGCTGCACGTGCATAACCCGGATACCGACGAAGCTGCCTACCTGCGCGTGATCGAGCGCAAGACCGCGGTGCTGTTCGCCGCCGGCACCCGCCTGGGCGCGCTGGCCACCGGTGCCGACGAGGTCGTTCAGCAGAAGCTCTACGACTACGGCATGCACCTGGGCTATGCCTTCCAGATCGCCGACGATGTGCTGGATTACTCCGCCAATGCCGAGGAGCTGGGCAAGAACCTGGGCGACGACCTGGCCGAGGGCAAGGCCACCCTGCCGCTGATCCATGCCATGGCGCACTCGGACGACGTGGTCCGCAATCGCCTGCGCGAGATCGTGCAGGACGGCGATGCCAGTGCGATGCCGGAAGTATTGGCAGCGATCCACGCCACTGGCGGTCTGGAATACAGCCGCAAGCGCGCCGTTGAATATGCCAACGCCGCCGAACAGGCGCTGGACGGCCTGCCGGAAACCGACGCCGTCGCCGCCCTGCGCGGCCTGGCACGTTACGCCATCGAACGCAGTCACTGATCGCGATGGCAGGCCTGCAGCAGTTCAACGAGGGCGAGCGCGCCGTGCTGTTGGCGGTGAAAGGCGTGGGCGCCACCGTGGTTTCACGCTTGGAGCAGTTGGGGTTTCATTCCCTGCAGCAGCTGGCCCAGGCCGAAACCGGCGACGTCGTCAGCCAAGCCTCGGCCATGCTGGGCAGCAGTTGCTGGCGCAACAGCCCGCAAGCGCGGGCGGCGATCAGTGGGGCGATAGCGGCGGCCAAAGGTGTTGTAGGAGCGGCATAAGCCGCGAAGCCACAGCTGTTCCCGGCGCCATTGAACGCGCGCAACCCTTGCTACATCCCGTGCGGGCGGCATTTGCAGCGATCTGACAGATAGCCAGCTTCGCGGCTTACGCCGCTCCTACAAAGCATGGGCATTACCGGTAAGGCCCCAGCCCAGCAATGCAGCGCCCCACGCACCCACCCATTTCCGGTGGGAATGGG
>NZ_JBRREH010000013.1:0-64942 GCF_056760175.1 Stenotrophomonas sp. STEN021
TGGTGCTTGTCAATCACTGCTGGGGGGGGGGGCCGCGCTCCCCCCCCCCCTGTACCCCGCCCTATTCCCCCGCCCCGCGCGGCCGCGCGGCGGCGCAGGCGCGCGCCGGATCCACGAGCGCGGCGCCGCCGTGATGCGCGGGTCCGCCTCCTTCCCCCGACCGCGGTCGCGCGCGCCTGCGCCGAACAGCCGCATGCCTATCAGAGAGGTGCACTGAATCATGGAGCCCCGTGCCCGCCACGTCGCCATCGGCGTCTTCGTCCTTTTCCTGGCCGCGCTCGGCTTCGGCGTCGCGCTGTGGCTTGGCGACGCCCGTTCCGACCGTGACTTCCACTACTACCGCGTCATGTTCGACGAGCCGGTGACCGGGCTCTCGATCGGCAGCCCGGTCCAGTACAGCGGCATCACCGTCGGTGAGGTCGCTGCTTTGTCACTGCTGCCCGAGGACCCGCGCCGGGCCATCGCCCGTGTGCGCATCGAGACCTCGATTCCGATTCGCCAGGACACCCGGGCCGAACTGGTGATCACCGGCATCACCGGCGCTGCGGTGATCGAGCTGAGCGACGGTGGTCCTGACGTGCCGCTGCTACCCAGGAAAGAGGGCGAGGAACCGCTGATCCTGGCGCCGCGCTCGGCTCTGGCTTCGCTGGTCTCCGGCGACGGCAACACCATGACCACGATCAACGGCATCTTGCTGCGCACGCATGAACTGTTCTCCGAAGAGAACGTGGCACTGGTGCATAAGACCTTGGTGAACCTCGAGGACACCACCGGCACGCTCGCCGGACAGCGCACCGAGCTGGCCGGGCTGGTCAAGAACCTGACCGAAGCGAGCCGGGAATCAACCGCGGCACTGCGCCAGGCCAATGCCGTGATCGACGATGCCCAAGCGATCCTCAACGAGGAGGGACGCCCCGCACTGGCCAGCACGCGTGAGGCCATGGCCTCGCTGGAGCGTAGTTCGGCGCGGATGGAAGCCCTATTGCAGCGCAATGCGGCCTCGCTGGATCAGGGCATGGCCGCTACCGGCCCGGCGATGAACGAACTGAGGCAGTCACTGGCCAGCCTCAACACCGTGCTGCGCCGTCTGGATCGCAACCCCGCCGGCTACCTGCTCGGCAGCGAGAACATCGAGGAAACCACCCCATGACCCATGCTTCCCGCAAGCTGCCCGCGACCTTCGCGGCGCTCCTGCTCGCCGCCACGCTGCCGGCCTGCAGCATCCTGCCCAAGCAGGCGCCAGCCGCCACCTACCAACTGCCGTTGCAGCACCCGGCACAGGCGCGCAGCGGCGTACATGGGCCGCGCGCCGATGGCCCCATACTGGTCATCCATTCCCCGGCGAGCAATCGGGTGCTCGATTCGGACCGGGTCATCATTGCCCAGCCCGATGGACGCCTTGCGGCCTGGCAGGGACTGCGCTGGGCCGATACCGCACCGGTCCTGCTGCGCGACCGCCTGGCCGAAGCCTTCATCCAGGATGGACGACTGACCGTGCACGTGGACAGTGCGGCGCCCGCCGCCGAACTGGACCTGCTCGGCGCGCTGCGGGCGTTTCAGGTCGAACAGCGCGGCACCGCGCCGGTGGTGGCGATCCGGCTCGACGCGCAACTGGCCGAGCGCGACCGTGCGGGCGCCGGCGTCAGCCGGCGCTTTGAGGTGGTGCATGCCGCCGCGAGCAAACGCGAGACCGACGTGATAGCTGCGTTCGGCGCCGCGTCGGATGCGTTGGCTGCCCAAGTCGTCGACTGGGTCCTGGAGCAGCCCACGGCATCCGCCACCGGTTCGGACGCGCGCGCGCGCCACGCCGACCTGCCATCCCCCGCTGCGGCCGAGTCGTCGCACTCGACTAGGTAAGCTGCCATGCCCAAGTCCGTCCACAGCTACTGGTCACCCGAGCCCATCGCCGTTACCCAATCGCCGAACTGCAGGAGCTCGGCTACGACTGCGCCTTGGTGTCGCCAGAGCAGGTCGCGGTGACGAGCGCCCAGACTTTCGGCGCGGCCCGGATCCTGCAGTGGATCGTTGATCCGGCCAAGTTCATCGTCTCACTGAAACAGCTGGCACTGCGCGCCGGTATCCGCATCCACGTGCGCAGCCAGGTCTCCGGCATCAACGAGGTTGGTGCGGGAGTGCGCGTCGATACCTTCGCCGGTAAGGTGACGGCCGCCAAGGCGATGCCGTGGGTCAGCGCCTTGCCGCCGTCACATTCACAAGCCTGCCAGGTTCCGCCTGCAGCCTTTCTGCTTGGGGTTCTATCATGACTGATCAGCGGCAAAGACATCGCCTAGTGATCGTTGGAGGGGGCGTGGCGGGGCTGGAGATTGCCAGCGCATTGGCCCGCCGATGGCGACGTCCGGGAACGCCCACAGTCACACTGGTCGATCGGGATTCGGCCCACGTCTGGAAGCCTATGCTGCACATGATCGCGGCAGGTACGCGCGATGTTTCGCAGCAGCAAACACCCTACTTGGCGCAGGCGCGCGATACCGGATTCGTCTACCAGCCTGGCGAGCTGTGCGGCCTGAATCGGGAACGGCGAGAACTGCAGATCGCCGCAGTCTACGCTGACGACGGGCGACTTCTGATTCCCGGCCGCATAGTTGGATATGACACTCTGATTATTGCCATCGGCAGTCAAGCGAACGACTTCAGGACGCGTGGTGCCGCAAACCACTGTTACCGGATCGACTCGCGCGAGCAGGCCGATGCATTCAACCGGGAGATTCGACTTCGTGTCCTGCAGTGCGTGGCGCAGGATGCCCAACTCTCAATCGGGATAGTTGGCGGCGGCGCCACAGGCGTGGAGTTGGCTGCCGAATTGGTGCAACTGGCCGAATCAGCGGCGGCGTATGGCGCCCACGACCTGATGTCGCGCATGTCAGTTGCTTTAATCGAGAGCGGACCGCGATTACTGGCCGCCTTTCCCAAAGACATCTCTGAAGCTACCCGAGCGCGTTTGGAGCAATTGGGTGTCCGTGTGTACACCGACACACGGGTCAGCGCAGTGGATGCCGATGCCTTCCTGTTTAGCGACGGCACTCGGCGGGAGGCATCCCTAAAGATCTGGGCGGCCGGGGTCAAGGCTGCGAACTTGCTGTCGAATCTAGCGGGGCTGGAAGCGAATGCTATCAACCAGTTACTGGTACGGCCCTCGCTGCAGACGACGCAGGACCCGCGGATCTACGCCGTGGGCGATTGCGCGAGCCTTACTTTGTCGGGCAACCAGCGCTCCTTGCCGCCGACAGCACAGGTTGCACATCAGCAGGCGCAATACCTCATCCGCCAACTTCCGCGCGTGATCGAGCGAGGCTTGACGCCCCCTGACTTCGTGCACCGCGACCTTGGATCCCTGGTGTCACTAGGCGAGTACGACGCATTTGCGTCGCTGGGCAAGTTCGGCCTGCTCAAGGGGACAACGCTACGCGGAAGGCTGGCGCAGGCCAGCCATGTGCTGCTCTATCGTAGCCACCAGGCACGCCTGCACGGGATCATTCGCGGTAGTCTCTTGTGGCTGGTTGATCAGCTCAACGCACGTTTACGTGGATCGATACGACTTGATTGAGCGATTGGAAGGAATTGGTGAGTTGGATATCCAGATAGTCGACACTGAGACCACTGCGTTCGTATGCATGAGCACGAGAGCACCGAGCGTCAGGACACCTTCCACATGCTCTGGTCATCCAGCAAGCATATGGCGCCGAAACTATGAGCACTCATAGACTTCATGACGACGGAGATTTTAAAGGACTAGTACCTGGAACTAGCCCAACGATGGCCCCTTTGGCCGACCGACTTCCCACGATGCCCCGATACCGTGCATCGTCGCTGCGAGTTGCTGCCCCCGCCGCTGTTCGATCACAGGCCGCCACGGCACCAGGCTGAACCCCATGCCATCATCGAGCATCGCATAGCGCCCGCTGGCAAGCATGACGGAGCGCCGGTAGATGCCTGCAACGCGCTGCCCGTCCGTGGCGGGCCGATGCGCCAGGCCGGTTTCGGCGGCAATGTCCTTGGCGGCCTGCGCCAGTTCCCGATTGCGCAGCGTGCCCAGCAGGTTGCGCGCCAGGATCACTCGCTGCCCGCGCCGCTCCGCCAGCCCCTGTTCTTCAAGGAAGTCGGCGCGCTGTTGCAGGGTGTTCTTGACCTCGCCACCAAAGCCCAAGTCGCCCAGCCCCTTGCCGCCGCCGATCAACTGCTGGTCGAGCCAGGTGGCTCCGATCACGCGCGCCTGCAGCTCGATGGACAGGTGCGATTTCAGCTCCACGGCGACGCCGCCCAGCCGTTGCGCGTCGTACTGGCGGCCACGCTCGGTCAGGTCGTCCGGCACCTTCCATAACCCCTCGGCCACGCGCTCCACGATGCCGGCCCGGCGCAGGGCTTCCAGCCGGCGGACGTGGGCCGCGACGACTTGCTGCGGGTCGCGGTCGGGCTTGGCCCGGCCCTGCTCGATCGCCAGGTGATGATCGGTGCGGTACAGGCCATCGCTCGCCAGCGCGGCGATGTTCTTGTCGGCCGCCCGTACCTCCGCGGAACCACGCACCTCCACCACCGATCCGGTTGGATAGTTCGCCAGCTCGTCGCCGGCGTTCAACGCGACGTAGTGGGCCTTGCCGTCCACCCCGTCGATGACCAGATAGCCGCGGTCGTGCAGCTCGTCGGCCAGCCCCTTGCCGGCCACGCGGCCGACGATGGTGCGGCCGTCGTCGCCCGGCTCGAACACCGCCAGTTCGCGCGGCTGGCCGCTCATGGCGCGCTGCATGGTGCGGATGATGTCGCCACGCTCGCCCAGGGCACGCAAGGTCTTCTCCGCGTCCGCATGGACGGCCCAGGTGCCGGGCTGCACCTCGTCGGCCAGGCCCAGGCGCTGCAAGCGTTGGAGTCGGCCGATCAGCAGCAGCCGCTGGCGTTGCAGCCGGGGTTCATTGAAGCGTTCGATCTGCACCCGGCCATCCACGCCGGCCTCACGCTGCAATGTGCGGTCGAGGCTCGTCCACCGCTCCTGTTTCACCTCGCGTCCCAAGGTCTGCTGGATCTCCAGTTCGGTGCGCTGCCCCAGCCATTCGGTCGCCAGTTCGGCGGCCCGATGGCGGAAGCCGTGGGCGATGTAGTCGCCGGCGATGATGAGGTCTTTGCCGGTGTCGTCGCGTCCGCGCACGATCAGGTGTGCGTGCGGGTTGTCGGTGTTCCAGTGATCCACCGCCACCCAATCCAGCCGCGTGCCAAGGTCGGCTTCCATCCGGTTCACCAGATGCCGGGTGTAGGTGCGCAGGTCGTCCAGCTCGGCGCCGTCCTCCGGGGAGACGATGAAGCGGAAATGGTGCCGGTCGTCGGCGGCCCGCTCCTTGAAGGCATCGAGGTCGGCTTCGTCGGTCTGCGGCCCGTAGGCCCGGCCCGGTTCGCCATCGCGGCCGGCGCCGTCGCGCTCAATGTAGCGCAGGTGCCTGGCGAGCGACTGCGGGCTGGCGTTGCGCTGGTTGACCAGCAGGGTCTTGATGGTCACGCGCCGCGACATGGGCGTCAGCTTCGCCCCGGCGAAGCGCGCCGCCGTGTGGCCGCGCCCAAGCCGTGAACCGGGGCGCTGACCGGCGCGTGCGCCGCTGCCGCCGGCTGCGGAATGGCGCATCGAGGACTTGCCGCTGCTGGCCTTGCCTGCCTGCTTGAGCACCTTGGAAACGAAGCTCTGGCCCTGACCCTTGCCCCGGTTCTTCGGGGCGCTGGGGCGTACCCGGAAATCGTCGTCGCGGCGGTCGCTCATGGCCGCGCATCCTGCAAGCTCTGGCGTGTCCTGTCGTGCGAAGCACGCGGACATGCCTGCATTGGCGCGACCTTCGCGCCCCACGCGGCACGGCGGCGAAGCCGCTCCGTGCCGCGCCACCCCCATGTGCAGACAGGCTTTCGACGCGGCCTAGTGCCGCGTCCTTTTGTCTTGCCTTCCGCCTTTGCCTTCCGCTGTCGCTCCAGGCACCGGCGGCCCGGCGGTGCTGCTGCGTGAGCAGCCAGCGCGCCGGCGAACGCGGCGATGGCCGCAGGCCGGGCGCGTTCGAGGCAAGACGCCTGCACGTTGGCCGGCTGCGCCGGCGACAGCGCGAAGTGCGGCGCGGATGCGCTCGCACTGCATGCGCGACGACATGCGGAAAGCCACGGGATCGACACGCCCGATGGCACGAGAAGATGCACGGCCACGTGCAGCGAGTCGGCGGCCATCATGGGCGTGTCTCCAGCCAGATCGGGCGCGCAACGCCGATCACGGCGGATGCGCTGACCGGGCCGAAGTAGCGGCTGTCGAACGATGCCGGATTCGTCACGCTCAACAAGAACAGTTCGCCCGGTTCAAGGCGGCGGCAAAGCTGCAAGGACGGCAGCGCCCGGCCCAGCCGGTCGGCAGGCAGCACGGCGGCGACCGGCACGCCGTCGATGCGTACCTGACCGGCGACGATGCAGACGTGTTGCGGCGCGACCGCGCCCACACGTTTGAGCAGCGGCACGCGGGTCGGCAGATAGCCGCGCTGTGCTGCCAGCATGGCGGCCCTGGTCGGCAGCGGCACCAGCACGATGCTGTCCACGGACAACGGACGTGGCAGCGAGGCGGTGCACGGGTCGAACGGCTCGATGCGATACCAGCCGACCGCCACGCTGTCGGACGGGTTGTAGGTCAGGCGCGGCAGCGGCGACACGAAAGCCGCCCAGGCCAGCGCAGCGAAGCCGAGGGCGGCCAGTGTCACCACGACGATGCGAGCGCGCAGGCGCGAGCGAGGACGCGGCGCCACGTCGGGCGCGTTGGGTGTGGTGGTCGGGGCGGTCATGGCAGCACCTTCCCGGCCAGCCAAGCAGCGTGCCGCTCGGCGGTGTATTCGGGCAGCGGCGAACGCGCTGCAAGACGGTTGCCCAGCGTGCGCCAGTACGCGGGCGACACGTCGATGACGGCGATGCCCTGCGCCTCGATGCCGTCGATGCGTTCCAGCACGGCGCGCACGTTGGCGTCGCCTTCGGTGTGCAGCAACAGGCGCGCGCCCGGCTGCACGCCGGGGATGCGCTGCGCCGCGTCCAGTGGCGTGCAAGCCTGCATCACCATGAGCTGCCAGCGGATCGTGCCGTAGTCGTTGGCCTGCCAGCGGATGCGGCAGAGCATCGCGCCCGGCAGGAACACCGCGCAGCGCCGCCAGTCGTCCAGGCGCAGCGTGCGTGCCGGTTCACCGAAGCGCAGGTAGAGCTTGAAACGGGCCTCGATGTAGGCCAGCGCCACGCGCGTCAGCGGCGCGCTGGCGGGTTGGCCGGAAGGCACGATAAATGATGGCTGTGGCGTAGCCGTGGCCGCGCCAGCGGCAGGCGAAGCGGATGCAGTCATGGTGTGTTCTCCCTGTGGTTCTCGGGAAACTCCCGCTCCAGCAGGCCGCGCAGCAGGTCGGCCACAGTCACGCCTCGCGTGAAGGCCGACACCTTGATGCGCGCCCGCAGCGCGGGCGTAATGTCGAGGGTCAGGCGCGCGGTGTAGAGGTCGCCTTTGCCCAGCGCATCGGCGTCGCCCTGGCGAATCCACGCCTCGGCGTGCGGATTCGCGGGCGGACGTGCGCCGATGCCGACGCGCTTGCCCATGCGTTTGCGGTTGGGTGGCTGCTGCGCTGTCATGGCGTCCACCGCAGCAGTTCGTCCACCAGGGCCGTGATTTCGCGGGCGGCGGCGCTGTTAGGTGCTGTCTCGCGTGCGAGCCGGCCAGCGGCCACGCTGTCGGCGAACACGATGCGCTGATGCACTTCCGAGCGCAGCGCAGGCAGCGGCTGTTCTGCCAGCGATTGCCGCGCCTCACGGCCGATGATGGTGGTGCTGACGCGCCGGTTGATGACGAAGGCTGCGCGGAGCAGCGGCCGGAACACCTGCGCCTCGCGGATGAGCGCCACCATCTCTGCGCTGGCCCACACGTCATAGGGGCTGGGCTGCACCGGGATCAGCACACGCTCGGCCGCCAGCAGCGCGGAGCGCGCCAAGGCGGCGATCCTGGGTGGCCCATCAATAACGACGTGATCGGCCCGCCTGGCGAGTTCTGGCGCTTCCTGATGCAGCGTTTCACGGGCCAGGCCCACGGCGCTGAACAGCCGTGGCAAGCCTTGCTGGCTTCTGCGCTGCGTCCAGTCCAGCGAGGAACCCTGCGGGTCGGCATCGAGCAGGACGACATGCTGGCCGCGCAGCGCCAGTTCGCCCGCGATGTGCGTGGCGAGCGTGGTCTTGCCGACACCGCCTTTCTGGTTGAGCAGAGCGAGGATCATGGCGCGGCCCTCCGTGTTGGAAAGCCGGTCTTTCGCTTCTGCGTGTGGTGCCGTTGGGTGGTTGTCCACCGAAACGGCGCGCTTCTACTAAAAGTTATGTATTTACTGTTAGGGAAGTTAAGGGGCGCGAAAACCCAATGCTGGCGCGGCTTTGCGGCCGATTTTGTTGCCTGATAGCACGAGGATTTGTTGCCTGATAGCACGAGCCTCCTGTTGCCTGATAGCACGAGTGAATTAACAGGTTTTCCCAGACTTATCCCCGTGCCGTGGGCGGCACGGGCCGAAAGGTCAGCAGTTCGGTTTTCTCGCCGGGCATGCGCTCGATGCCCAGGACGTAGCCGGGCAACGACTGCCGCGCCACCAGGGTGCGCAAGTCGGCGGCGAAGTCGTAGAAGCGCGCCACGCTGCCGGACTTGCGGTACAGGTGCTGGAAATCGAATTGCCAGCCGTGCTCCTGCCGGCCGCCATGCTTGCGCACCAGCCGGTACAGCCAGCGTTCGATGCCGCCCGTGAGCCGGAAGTACGTCGGGTCGATGGTCAGTACCAGGGCGGCGTCCACCACGCCCGCGTAGAACCAGTCCGGCAGGATCAGTTCGATGCCCAGCGGCGTGCCGCTGGCATCGGCCAGCTCGCGCCATTCGTTCACCCACGAAAAGCGATGCAGGCGCCGTCCGGTCGTCTCGCGGATGGACGTGGCCACCGTTGTCGATTGCAGGCGATCCAGGGCCGCTTTCAGGCGCTGGTAGTCGCGCAGCGACGTGCCGCGCCCGATGAAACGCAGGATCTCGTAGGGGCGCACCTGCATCAGCCGCGAGGTCGGAATGCCCGCATCGCGGGCTTCCACGATCTGCGAGGCGGCCCAGATCAGGATGTCGGCATCCCAGATTGTGGCAATGCCGTGCTCCTGCGTACCCTCCACTCGGATGGTGATGCCACCGGCGCGGAAGTCGATCGGCGCCGTGCGGCGCGACTTCGCCAGCGAGAAGAACGGAAAGGCCATCAAGTCCTGGCTGTCGCGCGGCGCCATGTCGCCCGGCAGCGCGCGGAACAGGTCGAGCTGTTCGCGCTGCTGCACTGGTCGCTGCCGCAGGGGCAGCGATGGGCTGGACATGGCGATGGCCACCGGCGAGCCAGAAATCAGCGGCCATCACGGTAGTCGCCCGCATGCCGCTCGGCATATTCCGGGTCGGAAGTCGCCTCGTAGCTGCGCTGGTCGGCCCAGGCATCGAGGTCGGACACGGCGTACATGACGCGGCGGCCGAACTTGCGGAACTTCGGCCCGCCGCCGATCACGCGCTGTTTCTCCAGCGTGCGTGGCGACAGGCGCAGGTATTCGGCGGCTTCGTCGTTGGTCAGGTAGCGTTGGGGCTGCGCAGGCGCAGCGGCAGCAGCGGCGGCAGGCCGCAAGGGAGCGGGTCGCATGGGATGTACCTCCATCAAGCCCGGCCACACCACGCGGCCGGATAGAGGCACTTTCAAGAAAGCGAGGCTGCTTGCTAAGGGACGATCTGCGGGGGACGCGAAACGTCCCCCCTACTGCAACGGCGGCGGAAGCTGTGCCAGGCGGCGATAGCCGCCGCGCATCAGCGCCTCGCCACGACGTACCAGCCGCCGCACGCGGGCACGCAAGGCGCTGTCCTTGTGCCAGTCGGCGGCGACCGCATCCACGCCGAACAACCCTTCGGCGATTTCGCGCAAGGACGCGCCCGCCTGGGTCGCATCGAGCGCCTGCAAGGTGTGCAGTTCCAGCACCGCGGCCGGCGTGGGCCGGGAACGGGCCGCCGCCGCAGGCACGCCAACCGTGGCTGCGGCCAGAGCGTCCAGCTCGGCCGTGAGCGTGCGATAGCGCGCGCAGGGCTTGGCGCAGGCGCGGGTGGCATAGAGGTAGGCCATGCCGTCTTCCAGACCCGGCCCGAGCGCGAGCCGCAGGCAGCAGCCGGGCCAGTGTGACACCAGCACCAGGCGCTTGCCGTCGTGGATCAGTTGCTTGCGGCCCGGTACGCGCCAGAACTCGAAGGCATGGGCCGCAGGTGGTGGGTCGGCATCCGGGTAGAGCTGCACCACGGCATCGTGATCGGGGAACCAGATCGGATGCGCGTCGCGCGCATCCAGGGCTGGGTCTTCCAGCAGGCGCAGGCCCCAAGTCTGCGGCGCGTCCCGCCGTCGGTGGCGGCGCAGCCAGTCGCGGCGATAGTCGGGATTCCTGCGCAGGTATTCCCAGGCCAGCGCGGGGCCATCAAGGTGCAGAACGTAGAGATAGGCCGCTGTGGGATACCAGTGTTCGGCGCTGCGATCAGTCATGGCGAGACCTCCCTGTGCTTGGGGTTCGTCGCCACGGATTCCGCCGCACGATAGCTATCGAATTGCCATCAGGTCGTCATCAAGAAGGGCTAAGCTGTAGTTTTGGGTGTCAAGACCGTTTGGCTCCGGCGTGTTGCGGAAATCGTCTGAATGCGACGGCTGCGCAACCCCAAAAATGGTGCGCCGCATCAGATACCGTGCCGGAGCCCACGCAAAAGATCATGACTGTTTGCATCAGGCTGGCACCGCTTCAGTGCATCAATACGGATTAAGACCTGCACGGTCTTGGCAATGACTGAAATAGTCACAATGCTCCCCGGCTGGCCGGTCCGCGCTGGGGTTCATCAGTCACTGATCGAACCATCCTCCTGCGACAGCCGGACATACTCCGACAGCGGACGCACCGCTAGGAAATACCGATCCCGTCGCACTGGTAATCCGCGCGGCCCCACGATGCCGGCCAGGTCGGATAGCTTGACCGTCCCGAGCGCAGGCATCCCGATACCGAGGTCGATCAGGCCGTAGGCCGTATCGGTATCCGCAGGGTCGAGAGACACCAGCAGCCAGGTCGCGTGCGCGTCCGGGGTGAACAGACGTACCACCGGCAGTGGATCGAATCGCTGAACAGCGGCTAGCGCCTGGCCGTGGGTCAGCAGCCGCGCGCGTTCATCAGCGGTGACAAGCGGCAGGGTCATGGGCAGCCTCCTCACGAAACCGAGGATGCGCGGATGCGCTTTGGTGCCGAAGCGCAGAACCGCCGAAACGCATCCGTGCATCCGTGTGGAAGCACGAATGCGCAAACCATCGCATCCGTAGAAGAACAGAAGCGCCGAGGCGGAATTGTCGGAAGCCGGAAAGACACGGATGCGATTCCCCGGTTCTGTCGGAAACCGTAGAGGCGGATTTCCGTAAAAGCACGAAAGCGGCCTTTCAGCCATGAATGAACACTATAGATTGTAGCCCTATAGGGCGCAATGGGCTGTCATCTTGGTTTTTATGGGGGAACCAGGTTGGTGGCAGCGAAACACTCATTGGCGACGGCAATACGGACAGTCAGGAAGGCGCGAGGCTTGAGCCAGGAAGCGTTCTCCGACGTGTCCAGCCGCACCTATATGAGTACGCTGGAGCGCGACCTGAAAAACCCGACCCTGCACAAGCTGACCGAGCTGTGCGAGGTCATGGAAGTGCATCCGCTGACGTTGCTGACGCTGGCCTATGCCGGCGACGACACGCACAAGGCCGACGAGCTGCTGGCGCGGGTGCGCCAGGAGTTCGAGGCCGTGCTGAAAGAGCGCGACGCGCCCTAGCGCGTCTGAATGCCCGCAAGCGGAGCGCGCAGCGCCGCCAGGCGCGAAGGCGTGAGGGATTGAAGCCGAATGGACATGACGCCATTGGCGGCATGGGGCGCAGCCCGAAAGCCCGGCGGCGCAATGCGCCGACACGCCATATTGTTCCTGCCGCCACGGGCTTCGAGCCATCCGACCATCGCCGATGCGATGCAAGCCCCAGGACATGCGGGGCATAAAGCAACCGGCGAAACCCTGTGCGTGCGGTGCTGAGATCAGCAGCACCGCGCCCCGCCGCAAAGGGCGGGACGCGGTGGGCGGTCGTCAGGCCGCCTTGGGCTTGCTGCGCGACCAGATCAGGTCGTGCGTGCCGTTCTCGCCTTCGATCAGGCGGGCATAGACCGTCGCCGGGAATGAAGGATCGTCGATGGCCACCGACAGGTAATCCCGCCCAGCCTCGCTGGTTTTCTTCCACGCCGCGCCGAAGTCGTGGCCGGCAGCTTGCAGGCGGAAGTCCGGGGCGCTTTCGTTCTCGCCCTTGTCGTTGGGAACGAGCTTGACCTTGACGTTGAGGGTCAGGGTGCGAAGCGTGCCGGTGAAGCCGTCTTTCTCTGCGGTGAAGGTGCCGATGTTAGCCATGGTGATTTCTCCTTTCGGGTTGAACAAGGTCGCGCCAGTGCGTCCTTGTTGTGATCCGTCCGGTGGGGGATGGGCTGGCCGCACCGCGCAGCGGTCGCAACACCGTGGAGAGCCTGGAAGCGAAAAGAATTTGTCCCGCGAGGAATGCGCACAGCGCAGGGGAAATTGTTTTCGCTGGAAGGTTGCGGCCATGAAGCCCAGCCACCGCCAGGATTCAAAACAACACAAGGACGTACTGGCCGCCCGCTCCCGAATAGAGACATGGCCGACTCGGCATCCCCGCGTGACGGCTTCACCTGCCTGCGCCCTGACACGGGCAAGGACAATGCCAAGCGACAAGGTGAAAGCGCCCCTCTCGCTGCTTGCGGCCCTTTGCGTGAGGCGTGGTGTGGAAGCTCCATTGCAAGGCCGGGCGGTGTGTCGGTGAACCGTCCTTCATGACGTACAGGCGACGAACCGCCAGCGTCGAGGACGGCACGCTTTTGCACAACCTGCCGCAGCAAGCCGGGGCGTAGGCCCGCACAAGTCCCGCCCTTTGCGGCGGGGCGCTGCCTTCCACGCAAGCGGAGCGCGCAGCGCCATAGGCGCGAAGGCGTGAGGGATTGAAGCCGAATGGCCGTGACGGCGAAGTCGGCACGGGGCGCAGCCCGCAAAGCCCGACGGCGCACCGCGCCGACACGCCCATCAGCGAGATGCGAAGGCTTCCCTGCGCGTCAGGGAAGTGCTGGTTCTGCCGGTGGCCAGCCGCTGCCAGCGACCGCGCCTTGATCGAACTGACAAGACCAAATCTCCAACTGATCGAGAATATGCAGCAACGCCTTCCCCGAGTGCGTCAGGCCATAGGCCACTTCTCTTGGGAACACCGGCATGGTGCAACGCTCAAGCAAGCCCCGGCCTTCCAACCCCTGCAAGCGTTCGGACAACACCTTGGGCGATACGCCGGGAAGAGCGGCCGCAAGTTCGCTGTGCCGCCTCTTGCCCTCTTGCAGATGCCATAGCACAAGGGCATTCCAGCGATGACCGAGAAAGGCCAGCAAGTCCTCCACCGGACATTCCGATGGCCGGCGCGGCGTGGGCGGCTCCAGTGTGTGTTCGCTCATTGGGCGTGTTCCGTTCTGTTCTTTCCGTTTGGTGAGTTCAATCCACTCCATCCATCATCGCCCGCTTCGACATCAATGGAAACGCCATCATGACATTCGACGTCACATCGCCCGAGCGCATGAACGCCACGTTCGCCAACGCATTCAACAGCCGCAACGTAGGCAATCTGCTCGCACTGTACGAGCCGGGGGCCGTATTGCGCACCAATGGGGGCAACACGAATCTGACGGGCCTTGAAGCTATTGAGGGTGCGTTGACGCAACTTCTCCAAGTGCCGGGCCGGATGGCTTCGCACAACAATTTCTGCATCCTTCATGGCGATCTGGCCCTGCTTCGCGCGGACTGGGAGCTGACCGCCGACGATGGCGCTGTGGTCGCATCGGGAAGTTCTGCCGAACTGGTGCGTATGCAGCCGGATGGTCGTTGGCTCTATGTCATAGACCATGCCGTTGGCGCGGGCCTTCCACGCACTCCGGCTGCGGGTGGAGCGAAGTAGCGGCAGGCTTTGAACACTGGGCGCGGCCACCGCCGCGCCCGGATTTGCATTTTACCGCGCCCAGGACGGCACGGCCTGGGCGCGGTGCTGATCGGGTTACTCCTTCGTCTCGACAATCCACCACACGGCACACGGCAAGGCGCGGCCTGTGATGGGGTGAATGTCTGTCAGGTCGGCGCGGGCCGTCCAGCCGTGAGGCGGACGGTAGCCGCGCACGTCGCCATCGCCATGCCAGCGGCGGGCGCGTACCGTGCCGGGGGCATAGGTTGCGCCCATGCGTGGGCGGCTCGTATGGGTGTGGGTCATGGTCGGCATCCTCGACGTGAAGCGCCCCGGTCGGAACCGGGGCGCTTATCGGGACAGGGTCACGCAGCCAATGCCTCGGCCGGTTCATCGGTCATGGCGGCGGTGTCCGTGGTGTCGGGTTCCGCATCCGTCGCCACGTCCTGCGCCGCCTGCTGCTCCGGGGCTTCGGCGGCGAAGATGGCGAGCATCCAGCCGGTGCCGTCCGCCAGCCGCTCGGCTTCGCTGGCAATGTCGGCCTTCTTCAACTTCGCCAGCCGGGTGACGTGCGCCGGGGCGTACTGCTCTATGGCTTCCAGAATCGCGGCCTTCGGCACATGCCGGAAATAACCCTCATTGGTGGGCTTCCACCATGCGGCCATGTCCAGCCCCACGGCCTGCGCCAGTTCCGCGCCCGGTTGCTGCTGCGTGGCGCGGGGTGTCACCACGTCCACCGTGACGGCCACGCATACCGCCAGCAGCCGCACCAGTTCATCTTGCGACTTCGCCAGCAGCACGGCGAACAGTTCGGCACTGTCCTCCGGCAAGGCTTCGCCTGCCACCTGCTGCAACTCGCGCAGCGCCACAGCAGCGGGCGAATCCGGTATGTCCGGGGCCAAGCCTTCCAGCCGGTCTTTCACGGTCAGGCGCACGCCCAGCGGCAGGTCGTGGCCGTAGTGGCTTCCCTGCAGGACGGTCTGCACCATGCCATGCACCAGTGCGGCCAGCGCCACTTGCGGATGCCGGGCGACTTCGACTTGCAGCGCGACGGTGCGGTGGGCGCTCAACCGCTGCGCCAGCTTGTCGGACATGGCTGCAGTCTTGGGCTGCGCGTCGCTGTCTCCGTCCTCGCCTTCATCGTCGTTCTCGGCTTCCGTGCCGCCGAAACCCTGCCGCAGCCTTTCCAGCGTGCGCAGCGCCTTGGCTTCGGCCTCGCGCATCAGCCCGCGATGAATCACGGCCTGCCCGTTGCGGTCGATGGTGACGATGGCACCGGCTGCGGCCTTCACGGTCGGGCTGTAGTCCTGCAAGCCATCTTCCAGCGCCTGCAATTGCTCGCCCACGGCTTCGCCTTCTTCCTGCAAGGCGTCGGCCTTTTCCTCGTCGTCGGCGTCCAGCGCGTCATCCACGGCTGCGGCCAGTTCCTGCATCTTGGATTGCAGCTTCTCGATGCGCTGCGCTTCGCGCTTGGTCGGTTCGCGCCGTTCCCTCGGCGCACGCTGGAAAGCGTGCAGGTCAGCATGGGTCACGGCGGGCGTGGCATCCACCCACGCCCAGCCTTCGGCCTTCACCTCGGCGGCGATGCCCGCCAGCCGGTCTTGTGCCAGCCGTTCCAGCAGCGCGGCATCGGTCAGATACACGCCCGCGTCACCTTCGGCGAACAGGTCACGGCGCACGCCACCGCCTGCGGCTTCGTAGGTGTCCAGCCCGACGAAGCGCACCAGCGGATGCCGGTAGGCGTCAATCTCGCGCTCGGTGAGGCGGTCGCGCAGCGCGGACGGCTGGCGCTGCCACGTCGGCGCGTCGTAGAAGGCGGTTTCCTGCGCGGCGTGGTCGTCGGTGATGGCAAGGGCCATCAACTGGTCAAGGTTCACGGCATCGGCCCGATAGTCGGCCATCAGGCGCGGCGAGACATTGGCGAGTTTCAGGCGGCGTTGCACCACCAGCGGCGTGACGGAAAAATCCGCTGCAATGTCCTCGATGGGTCGGCCTTCGGCCACCAGCGCGGCAAACGCCTCGAACTGGTCTGCCGGGTGCATCGCTTCGCGCTGCACGTTCTCGGTGAGGCTCGCGGTTCGGGCCGTACCATCGGCCACCAGCAGGCAAGGCACCTCCCATTCCTTGCTGATGCGGTGCTTCTTCGCCAGCAGCTTGAGGGCTGCGAGGCGACGGCCACCGGCCACGACTTCGTAATGCTCGCCATCGGCGGCGGCAATCACGATCAGGTTTTGCAGCAGGCCCACGCGCTGGATGGATGCGGCCAGTTCGGGGATGGACATGCGCGGGGTCTTGCGCACGTTGCGGCCCGTGGGGCGCAACACCAGCCGCGACAGCGGAACCAGTATCAGGTTCTTGGTCGGGTCGGCGGCTTCCAGCGGGACAGCGGCGGCGGCATTGACGGCGCGGGCTTCGGTGTAGGTGACGGCGTTCATGGTGATAACTCCTAACGGTTCAGGGATGCAGCAGCGAGGGATGCGGCAAGGGCTGCTGCCTGCCCTGCCGCGTGGGGAATCAGGCTTTCAACTGGCGCAGGCCATCGGCCAGCATCCAGAGGGCGCGATTGAGGCGCACATCGGAATCAATGCCCTGCACGGGGCGGGTCTGCTGGCGGCGTCCGTTGGCGCTGCGGCCATGCAATCCGCCTTTGGTCAGGTTTTCTTGCGTGCGGTTGAACACGCTCCACAAGTCCGGGCGGCGGTCGTCGAACCGGCGCGGCATCAGGATTTGCGATTCGGTGATGGGCGCGGGCTTGTTGTCGGTGGGGTCGTACTTGAGGGCCAGCGCGGCGCGGGCGAATACTTCGGCCTCGCCTTCGTCCAGCGTGATCGCGCGCATGGCATCGCGGGAATCCTTCACCCGGTCGAAGCCGCGCAAGACTTCGTAAGCGCCTTCGATGACATGCCCGGAAACGTCGCCCTTGTGGGGTACGCGCACATCGGCCACGGTGTCGCCACACACCAGCCCATTGCTGCACACGAACCGGAACATGCCTGCGAGCATTTGATAGCTGCTCGTGCCATCGTGCGAGTTCAACAACACGATTTCATTGGCCTCCGCGCCGTTGATCTGGCTGGCGTGGCGCAGGCGCAGCATGTGTTTCGTATGCTCGCGCTTGCCTTCATCGCGCACGCGGGTTTGCGTCACCATGAAGGGCTGGAACCCTTCTTTGCGAAGCTCGGCCAGCACGGCGGCGGTGGGGATATAGGCGTACCGCTGCGAACGGCTTTCATGCGGCGCGTCCGCGAAGATGGACGGCGCTACCCGGTGAATCTGGTCATCGGTCAGCGGGTAGTCGCTGCGCAGCGAGGGGGAACGGGAAGCGAAACGGGATGCGAGTTGCATGGTCTTTCTCCTGACAAAAAGGGTTTGCTGTTCAAGCCGCACACCGGATTCCTAGATTCGGAGCCCAGCCTTTCGGCTGTTCTGTGCGGTTGGCACGAGGAACCCGGTTGGCCCTGTTGCCACCGTCTTTCCTGAGTTCATCGCCCGCGGCCAAAGGAGCGCGCGGACGGGGGCCGTCAAGGAGACAAGCGCAGGGTTGGTGCGGCCCGCAGGCGCAGCCGAGGACACGGCCCTGCGCGCCTTGACGGCACACGGGAGCGGGCTACGGTCGCGGAGAAGGTGATGAAGTCAGGGGAGACGGCTGGACATGGCAACGGCCGCCTCGATGTGCCGAACCGCACGCAAGCGAAGCGCGCAGGCCCGAAGCTGGAAGCCGGGCCGAAGGCGTCAGCCGAGCGGAGCGAGGGAACGATGGAAGCCCGTCAGGGGCGAAACCCCGAAGGGGGTTCGATGCGCAGCACGACAGCGCGACCGGCCATGCTTAATGGCCAGAGACGCTAATGAAGCGGTAGTTTGAATTCTTGTTTTTCACAATAACTATACAAGTCATCCTGTATAGTTATAATTCCTATACTCTCCGCCAATGCACCTGCGGGAGCCCTGCCGCATCAGTTCGCGGCCGCTTGTAACCAGCCCAGGAGCCTGCTTGCCTATGATTCCCTCCAAATCCCAGCGCTGGTCCCTGCTGGTAACCGTCGCCGCCGGCCTTCTCCTGGTGACCTTGGACAACTCGGTGCTTTACACGGCGCTGCCAACGCTGACCCACGAGCTGCACGCCAGCGCCACGCAAGGGCTATGGATCATTAACGCCTATCCGCTGGTTATGGCAGGCCTGCTGCTAGGCACGGGCACGCTTGGCGACCGCATCGGCCATCGGCGCATGTTCCTGTTCGGCCTGGTGATTTTTGGCGTTGCATCCCTGGCCGCAGCGTTTTCACCGACTGCTTCGCTGCTGATCGCCGCACGGGCATTCCTTGCGGTGGGTGCGGCGGCCATGATGCCGGCAACCCTGGCGCTGATCCGCATCACCTTCGACAACGAGCGCGAACGCAATATCGCCATCGCCGTATGGGGCAGTCTGTCGGTAGTGGGCGCTGCGCTCGGCCCGATCATCGGAGGCCTGCTGCTGTCGCATTTCTGGTGGGGTTCGGTGTTCCTGCTCAACGTGCCGGTGGTCGTGCTGGCCTTCATCGGCACCCTGGCGTTCGCGCCCAAAGGAACGGTAGAGAGCGACAAACCCTGGGATCTGTGGTCCTCGATCCTGGCTCTGTTGACCCTGTCCGGCCTCGTCGTCGCCATCAAGGAAGTCGCGCACGCCGGACCCTCGTGGCCGTTGGCAGGCGCTGCGCTGGCAGTCGCCGCCGCAGGCGGTTGGCTATTTGTCCGGCGGCAGGCGCGTCTGCGCTCGCCGCTGCTTGATTTCAAGATCTTCCGCAAGCCTGCTTTCAGCGCGGGTGTGCTGGCTGCCGCGTTCGCGATGTTCACCATCGGCGGCATGCAGCTGGTGACCACCCAACGCTTCCAACTGGTCGCTGGCTTCACGCCGCTGCAGGCCGGTTTGCTGGTCTCGGCAGTGGCGATAGGATCGCTGCCTACGGCCTTGCTGGGCGGGGCTTTCCTTCACCGGCTGGGATTGCGGGTTCTCATCGCCGGCGGACTGGCGGCGGGTGCCATTGGCGCACTCGCCACCACAGCCGGCCTTCACCTGGGCCTGGGGTGGCTGGTAGCCGGGATGGTTCTCAATGGCGCAGGCCTTGGCGCTGTGATGGCAGTGGCCTCCAGCGCCATCGTCGGCAACGTGCCTCCGGCCCAAGCGGGCATGGCATCGTCGGTCGAGGAAGTCTCATACGAATTCGGCAGTCTCATCGCCGTGGCCCTGTTGGGAAGCCTGCTGGGGGCGCTTTACTCGATGGGCGTGAGCTTGCCGCCTGACGTCCCCGATGCCGCACGTGCAGGGATTGCCCAGGCGCTGGAGATCGCTCAAGCCAGCGAGCCTGTGAATACCGCGCTGGTCGAGTCCGCATCATCCGCCTTCGATCGAGGCTATCTGGTGGTGTTGTGGGTCATCGCAGGCGTGCAGGCTTTGGGTGCGCTGGTGACTGCCTGGTTGCTACGGCACCACGGGCCGGGCACTGCCACGGCCACCCATTGAAGGAGCGGTGCTCATGCGCCCCAGCAATCGCAGCAAGATCCTCGACGCCGCCATCCGTGTGGTGCATCGCGATGGCGTCACCGGGATTACCTTCGAGTCGGTGGCCGCCGAGGCCGGGCTGACGCGCGGCGGTATGCTCTACCACTTCCCATCCCGCGATGCCTTGCTTTTGGGCATTCACGAACACCTGGCGAACCAGTGGGAGGCACTGCTGGAAAAAGTCGCGGGCAAACCGGCTCATGAGGCCAGCGCGGAAGAGCGCTTCGCGGCCTATGTGCAGGCTTGCGCCCAAGGCAAATCCACCCGAGTCGAACTGCAGCTCATGCTGGAGGGCGCTACCCAGACTGCCCTGGCCGCGCCTTGGTCGGCGGTGCTGTCGCGCTGGATTCCCGCTACCCCGGCACAAGAGGATGTCGTCGCTGCGCTGTGGGTGGTGCGCCTGGCGGCCGACGGCCTGTGGGTTCACCAATCGTTCTCCAACAAAGCGCTGCCCGCGAGCTTGCGCAAACGTATCGGTCGTATGCTTCTGGACATGATTCCAAGGTCTGAGAAGAGCACTCAGGTGTCCAAAGAGGACGCGGACCAATGAAGCGCGTGGACATTGAACCAGGGGCGCAGGCGATGACCCCAGTGGACATTGAACTCAAGGTGCTGCGCCTACCGATCTACACCGGCGCGGTGGTGTCCCTGCTCGCCCTGATCGCAGTGCCGTTCACGGGTTCACAGGCCATCTTGCTTGATGGCTTCTTCAACCTCGTGTACCTCATCACCGGCATCTTCACGTACCGGGTCGGCCGGCTGTTGCGACTCGGCGCCAGTCGACGCTTTCCATTTGGCTACGCGCCGCTGGAACCTCTGGTCAACCTCATCAAGAGCCTGCTGATCGCCGGTGTCTCGATGCTCTCGATTTGGTACGCCGTATCCAGCCTTCTCACGGGCGGAACCGACATTCGCTTCGGGGTCGCGCTGCTCTATGCCTTCGTGTCTGCGGCCGTCACTATTGGTATGGCAGTCTATGTTTGGTTGCGCTACCGTCATCTGCAAAGCCCACTGGTCCAAGGCGACCTGGCTGCGCGTGTCATCGACGCACTGACCGCGTTCGGTGCGTTGCTGGCCTTCGTGATTGCATACCTGTTGCAGGCTTACGGCTACACACAAGCTGCACGTTATGTCGATCCGATTCTGTCGCTTGCCCTGGTCGCCATGACCGTCGGTATTCCCTGGTCGCTGGGTAAGGGGGCCTTGGCCGAACTGCTGTACATGGCACCGCCACCCAGCAAGACGGAGCCGATCGAGGCCACGATCCGGCAGGCCTTGAAAGCTGTGCCCCTGGTTGCGCTGGACATTCGCACCGTACGCATCGGTCGCTCCTGGGAAGTCATGATCCATGCCCAGCTCGGCCCGGATACCGAGATGAACACGCACGCGGCGGATGAGTGTCGCCAGCGCGTGGAGGCCGCGCTGGCTGGCGGGCATGATCAGGTTCGCCCGGTGCTGGTGTTCTCGCACCATGCACCTGAGCCGCTGAGATAGCGCGGGTTCGGTCGCTTCAGGAGTAGGGCTGCTGGATTGTTGGGGCGGCTGCGCTGCCGACTGCGCGTGGCGCTTTGGCAAAGGGGAATTGAGCACAGTCCAGCCTCTAAAGGCCATGCCAACTCCCATCGCCACATCATGCGGGTGAGCAAAAAAAGGGGCCGAAGCCCCTTTTGTCAGATCAGCCCGCGCTCGGCAAACGATGTGGCGTCGGTGCCTGCGACGATGATGTGATCCAGAACGCGCACGTCCACCAGGCCTAATGCCTCCTTCAGCCTCTGGGTCAGTGTCCTGTCGGCACCGCTCGGCTCGGGACTACCGCTCGGGTGGTTGTGCGAAACAATGACCGCCGCCGCGTTGAGCCGCAGCGCCTCCTTGGCCAGCTCGCGCGGATACACCGATGCGCCGTCGATGGTGCCTCGGAACATTTCAGCGTATTCGATCAGCCGATGCTGCGTGTCCATGAACAGCACCGCGAACACTTCATGCTCGAAGCCGGCCAGCTTGGCGCACAGATACTCCTTGACCGCCGCCGGTGAAGTGAACGAAGTACCGCGCTGCATCTTGCGCTCGATGGCGTGGCGCGCGGCCTCCAGAATCTGCTCTGCAGTCGCTAGCAGGTAGCGGCCCTGTGCGTCACGCACCATCAGCGGGGAATCGAACGATGAAAAGGACAGTTGCGACATGATCGTGCTCCGGTTGCTCGGGCGGAATTGCCCGGAACCGTGGAAGCACGGCGCAGCGCAAGCAGTCAGGGGTCGAAAGACGGCCGCCAGGACGCAAGGGCCATCGGCCCGAAGCCCTTGACGGCGAGAACGCCGTGGTACGGTGAAAGGGACAGCAAGACCGCCTACACCCGCCCAATGCACACACTCGCCTTTTTGCAAGCGGAGCGCGCAGGCCCGCCAGGGTCGAAGGCGTCAGGGGTCAAAGCCGGATGGCCGCACTACGGCACGAAGCGCGGGGTGCAGCCCGCGAACCCGACGGCAGCACGCCGGGACGCATGGTTGCTGCTTGGCCTACTCTGTGTCCTGCTTGCGCTGCTCGATCTGCAACCGCGCCCGCTCGGTCGCCTGCTGCAACTTCTCGCCCAGTACCGCGCGTGGCGGCAAGCTGGTCAGGTACTCGGCAACGTGGATGCCCGACTTATCCAGTTCCAGCAACTCGATCTGCTCGCGCTTCTTGCCGGTGCAAAGGATGATCCCCAGCGGCGAGGCTTCTTCCGGCTCCCTCTCGTGCTTGTCCAGCCAGCGCAAGTAAAGCTCCATCTGCCCTTTGTACGCCGCCTTGAACTCGCCTATCTTCAATTCGACGGCCACCAGGCGACGCAGTTTGCGGTTGTAGAAAAGCAGGTCAAGGTGAAAATCATCGTCGTCAACCGGGATGCGCTTCTGCCGGGCGACAAAGGAAAAGCCCGCGCCCAGTTCCAGCAGGAAGGCTTCCATTTCGCGGATGATCGCGGCTTCCAAGTCGCCTTCCTGCCAGGTATCGCGCAATCCCAGGAAGTCGAGGATGTACGGGTCGCGCATGACCAGTGCCGGCGTCATGCGCTGTGCCTCGCGCAGGGCCGCCAGCTCCTGTGCGATGGTTTCCTCCGGCTTTTGGGACAGCGCCGTGCGCTCGTACAGCATCGAGTCGATGCGCTCGCGCAGCGTCCGCACGCTCCAGCGTTCGGCGCTCGCCATCTGCGCGTAGTAGTCCCGCTGGAGCGGGTCTTTCAGCGGAATCAGGGCTATGAAGTGCGTCCAGCTCAATTGTCGTATCAGCGATACGACAATTCGCTCGTCCGGGTAAGCGGCGGCGAACTGCACCATCCGGCGCAGATTTTTGACCGAGAAACTGGTGCCATACTCCTTTACCAGTTGCGCTGCCAAGGTCAGCACGACTTCCTCGCCGTAGTCGGCCCGCCGACCTTCCAAGACCTGCGTATGGATGCGCTGGCCGATGCGCCAGTAGAGCATCGACAGTTCGCTATTCACCGCCGAAGCGGCGCGCTTGCGCGCGGCGTCGATCAATGTCCGAATATCGCCCAGCAGCGCCGTCGGCGCTGTGGGTGCTGCAATGGAGGCTCTGCGTCTGGTCATACCCGTACCTCCGCCGTGTTCCGCGTGCCGGTAATCGCCAATCGCCGGTTCGCCACCAGTTCGGCCGCATCCCGCACCGGCTTGTCTTCGGTATGAACATAGTGCATAAACATCGCCACGGTCTTGTGGCCTGTGAGCTTCATGCCCACCTTGGTTGGTACGCCTGAGTTGGCAATGTCGGTCGTCGCTCGGTGGCGGATGCCATGCGTGCCGACATGCGGCACGCCAGCGACCTTGAGCACGCGCTTCCAGCCGCCATAGTGCTCACCGTGGGTCAGGTGCCGAGTCGGATCGTTTGGCGATGGCAGGACGTAGGGGCAGCCATCCCGGCGCGGTGCGGTGGATAGCAACCGATAGGCTTCTTCACTCATGGGCTTGGATATGCCGCCGGTCTTGCTATCGGGCCACACCACGCGGCGCTTCTCCAGATCAACCCACGCCCATTCGAGCGGGCAGATTTCGGAGCGGCGGGCGGCGAACTCGAATTGCAGGCGGATTGCCAGCGGGATGACGTAGTTTTCCAGTCCTTCCGCCTCCAGCTTCTCCAACTGGCGAAAGATCCGCACCAGTTCATCGTCCACGATAAGCCGGGTTTCCTTGCCGGGTGGGTACATCGGGACGTGGCGGCATGGATTCGTGCCGTCCGGGCGTAGTCCCCACACTTCGGCCAAGTTGAACATCTTGCGCAACACGCCGAAGGTGCGGTTTGCCTCGGCCTGCTTGTAGGCCAGCTTCTTCATCAGAGCGGCCACATCCGGGCGCTTCACGTCCTGCACTTTCATCCGCCCCATGATCGGGATGATGCAACGGTCGATGACGCCCTGATAGCCGCGCTGCGTGCTGGCCTTGTTGCGCTGCTTGGAATAGTCCTCCATGAAGGTGTGGCAAAACTCCTTCATGGTCGGCGCCTTGCGGGCAGCGTTCTTGGCCGCGCTGGGGTCGCCGCCCTTGCGTACCTCAGCCAACCACTCCTGCGCCATCGTGCGCGCCTGATCGACGGTCAGTTCCCCGTACTGGCCTAGGGCGGGCTTGCGGCGCTCACCGGCGTTCGTGCGGTACTGGAGCATGAACACCTTGCGGCCCGCCGGGGTGATCTTGCAAAGGAAGCCCGGCACCACGGTGTCCCGCAGTTCGACGGCCTTGGCCTGGGGTTGTGCCGCATCGACTGCGGACTTGGTGAGCTTGATTTTTGCCATGATGACTCCTCGGAAAGCCCGGATTCCAAGAGCTGCATGGGAGCCACGCGAGGGGAAGCCGGGTCAAGTTTCGGAAAGCACCGGCATATGTTGAACTCGCCTAAGTAATTGATAAACCTGCTGTATCGAGCCTTGGCGTAGTCCAGCGAATTGCCGAGCTGGAGTCATCGTGAAACAAAAAAAAGGGCGGCCCGGAGGCCGCCCTTCTTCAACACCTTGCTTCGCGAGGAAGCGCAGCGTTATCAGGCAATGATCTTGGCGACCACGCCGGCGCCGACAGTACGGCCACCTTCGCGGATTGCGAAGCGCAGGCCTTCGTCCATTGCCACCGGGTTGATCAGGGTGACAACCATCTTCACGTTGTCGCCCGGCATCACCATCTCGACGCCTTCCGGCAGCTCAACCGCACCGGTGATGTCGGTGGTACGGAAGTAGAACTGCGGACGGTAGCCCTTGAAGAACGGGGTGTGACGGCCGCCCTCATCCTTCGACAGCACGTACACTTCGGCTTCGAACTGGGTGTGCGGCTTGATCGAACCCGGCTTGGCCAGAACCTGGCCACGCTCGACGTCGTCACGCTTGGTGCCGCGCAGCAGCAGACCGGCGTTGTCACCTGCCTGACCCTGGTCAAGCAGCTTGCGGAACATTTCCACGCCGGTGACGGTGGTCTTCTGGACCGGACGGATACCGACGATTTCAATTTCTTCGCCGACCTTGATCACGCCGCGCTCGATACGACCGGTCACCACAGTGCCGCGGCCCGAGATCGAGAACACGTCTTCCACCGGCATCAGGAACGGCTTGTCGACGTCACGCTCCGGGGTCGGAATCCAGCTGTCCAGTGCATCGACCAGCTTCAGGATGGCCGGCACGCCGATGTCGCTCTGGTCGCCTTCCAGCGCCATACGGGCCGAACCATGCACGATCGGGGTGTCGTCGCCCGGGAAGTCGTACTTGGAGAGCAGCTCGCGCACTTCCATTTCGACCAGTTCCAGCAGCTCGGCATCGTCAACCATGTCGGCCTTGTTCAGGAACACGACGATGTACGGAACGCCGACCTGACGCGACAGCAGGATGTGCTCGCGGGTCTGCGGCATCGGGCCGTCAGCAGCCGAACAGACCAGGATCGCGCCGTCCATCTGGGCAGCACCGGTGATCATGTTCTTGACGTAGTCAGCATGGCCCGGGCAATCCACGTGGGCGTAGTGACGGGTAGCGGATTCGTACTCGACGTGTGCGGTCGAGATCGTGATGCCACGTGCCTTTTCTTCCGGCGCGGCGTCGATCGAGGAGTAATCCTTGAACTCGCCACCGAAGCGCTCTGCACCGATCTTGGTCAGTGCTGCGGTCAGGGTGGTCTTGCCATGATCGACGTGGCCGATGGTGCCGACGTTGACGTGCGGCTTGGTGCGCTCGAACTTGCTCTTGGACATTGTTGTTCCTTAATTAGCTAAGACTTGGAAGGAGAAGCTGAGTCTGAGACTCAGCCCTTCTTGATGACGGTTTCGGCGATGTTGTTCGGCGCCGGCTCGTAATGGTCGAATTCCATCGTGAAGGTTGCGCGACCCTGGGTCTGCGAACGCAGCGCGGTGGCGTAACCGAACATTTCGCCCAGCGGGATCATCGCGTTGATGATGCTGGCCGAGCCGTCACCGGTGGTGCCCGAACCCTGCAGAACGCCACGACGACGGCTGACGTCGCCCATCACGTCACCCTGGTAGTCTTCCGGGGTCACGATTTCGACCTTCATGATCGGCTCCAGCAGAACCGGCTTGGCCTTGGCGAAGCCCTGCTTGAAGGCCATCGACGAAGCGAGCTTGAACGCCATTTCCGAGGAGTCAACGTCATGGTACGAGCCGAACACCAGCTTGACCTTGACGTCCACCACCGGGAAGCCAGCCAGCGGACCGCTGGTGATGGTTTCGCGCAGGCCCTTTTCCACGGAAGGAATGAATTCCTTCGGGATCACGCCGCCGGTGATGTCGTTGATGAACAGGAAGTCGTCCTTGATGGCTGCGGACAGCTTCGGATCGGCACGGTCTTCAGCGGTGATCGGCGACAGCTCGATCACGACGTGACCGTACTGACCCTTACCACCGGACTGCTTGGCGTGCTTGTAATCCGACTTGACGTCAGCCTGCTGAATGGTTTCGCGGTAGGCAACCTGCGGCTTGCCGACGTTGGCTTCAACGTTGAACTCGCGCTTGAGGCGGTCGACGATGATGTCCAGGTGCAGCTCGCCCATGCCGGAGATGATGGTCTGGCCGGATTCTTCGTCGGTCTTGACGCGGAACGACGGATCTTCCTGTGCCAGACGACCCAGCGCCAGACCCATCTTTTCCTGGTCCGACTTGGTCTTCGGCTCGACGGCCATCGAGATCACCGGCTCCGGGAACACCATGCGCTCAAGCACGATCGGTGCATCGATCGAGCACAGGGTGTCACCGGTGGTGGTGTCCTTCAGGCCAACGGCAGCAGCGATGTCACCAGCCAGAACTTCCTTGATTTCCTCTCGGTTGTTCGAGTGCATCTGCAGGATGCGGCCGATGCGCTCCTTCTTGTTCTTCACCGAGTTCAGCACGGTGTCGCCACCGTTCAGCACGCCGGAGTAGACGCGGAAGAAGGTCAGCGCGCCGACGAACGGGTCGGTGATGATCTTGAACGCCAGCGACGAGAACGGCGCCTTGTCGTCCGACTTGCGGGTCATCTCGACGGAGTCGTCGTCAACGTCGGTGCCCTTCACGTCAGGCACGTCAACCGGCGACGGCAGCAGCTGGATCACGCCGTCCAGCATGGCCTGCACGCCCTTGTTCTTGAACGCCGAGCCACAGAACATCGGCACGATCTCAACGGCCAGCGTACGGGTACGCAGGGCCTGGATGATCTCGGCCTCGTTCAGCTCTTCGCCGCCCAGGTACTTTTCCATCAGCTCTTCGCTGGCTTCAGCCGCGGTTTCGATCATGAAGGTGCGGGCTTCTTCAGCCGCATCCTGCATGTCCGCCGGGATCTCGCCGTACTCGAACTTCATGCCCTGCGAAGCTTCATCCCAATGGATGGCCTTCATCTTGAGCAGGTCGACCACGCCCTTGAAGCCTTCCTCAGCACCGATCGGCAGCTGCATCGGCACGGCGACAGCGCCGAGCTTGGCCTTCAGCTGGTCACGGACCTTCAGGAAGTTGGCACCGGTACGGTCCATCTTGTTGACGAACGCGATGCGCGGGACCTGGTACTTGTTGGCCTGGCGCCACACGGTCTCGGACTGCGGCTGCACGCCACCAACGGCGCACAGCACGAACACCGCGCCGTCGAGCACGCGCAGGGAGCGTTCGACTTCGATGGTGAAGTCAACGTGCCCGGGGGTGTCGATGATGTTGAAACGGTGCTCCGGCAGGGACTTGTCCATGCCCTTCCAGAACGCGGTGGTAGCAGCGGACTGGATCGTGATGCCACGTTCCTGCTCCTGCTCCATCCAGTCCATGGTGGCGGCGCCATCATGCACTTCACCGAGCTTGTGGCTCTTGCCGGTGTAGAACAGGATGCGCTCGGACGTGGTGGTCTTGCCGGCATCGATGTGGGCCATGATGCCGAAGTTACGGTAACGCTCGATAGGAGTGGTGCGGGCCACGGGAGCCTCTCAATTTCTTGGAATTCGGATGGCCGAACGCCGCCTTGCGGCGGCCTTCGGATTTAAGCAGCGCTCAAAGCGCTACAAGCAGCACCACATGGGTGCCAGGGGCCCTGTTTCCAAGGCCCCCACAACTCACCAGCGGTAGTGAGCGAAGGCCTTGTTCGCTTCCGCCATACGGTGGGTTTCTTCACGCTTCTTGATGGCGCCGCCGCGGTTTTCCGAAGCGTCCAGCAGTTCAGCAGCCAGCTTGCGCGGCATGGTGTTCTCGCCGCGCTTACGCGCCGAGTCGATCAGCCAACGCATGGCCAGGGCCATCTTGCGCGAAGCACGCACTTCGACCGGCACCTGATAGGTGGCACCACCGACGCGACGCGACTTCACTTCCACGCCCGGTGCAACGTTGTCCAGCGCCTTCTGCACCAGCTCGATTGCGTTCGGATTCTTTTCGCTGATCACGTCCATGGCGCCATAGACGATCTTTTCAGCAACGGACTTCTTGCCGCTCAACATGACCATGTTGATGAAGCGGGCAATGGTTTCGCTCTTGTGCTTCGGATCCGGCAGGACCGAACGCTGGGGAGTATTACCTTTACGTGACATGTCTTATTCCTCAGGCCTTCGGACGCTTTGCGCCGTACTTGGAACGCGCCTGACGACGCTTGGCAACACCGGCGGCATCGAGCGAGCCACGGACGGTGTGGTAACGCACACCCGGCAGATCCTTGACGCGGCCGCCACGGATCAGGACCACGGAGTGCTCCTGCAGGTTATGGCCTTCACCACCGATGTAGGAAATCACTTCTTCCTGGTTGGTCAGGCGGACCTTTGCAACCTTACGCAGAGCCGAGTTCGGCTTCTTCGGGGTGGTGGTGTACACGCGCGTGCAGACGCCACGGCGCTGCGGGCACTTGTCGAGTGCCGGCGAGGCACTCTTGTAGGTGGTAGCTTGACGCGGCTTGCGTACCAGCTGGTTGATCGTCGCCATCAGTAGGTTCTTCTGATTGGGGCCGTAAAAGAACGGCCAGGATGCGGAAATTGTAAAGCAGGCCAAAGCTTTGGCCTGCTGAGACAGACGATTGTAGCAACTTGTCAAGAGGCCAGTCAAACAAGCCCATGCCAAGCCAGCCCTGATCCAGAGCCGTTACAGGGGTATCTCCATATGCCCCGTTCAGGTCGAACTGCCGGTCCGCGAACGGACCGGCCGATCTAACTACTTACTCTTCACCAGCAGCCTGTTCAGCCACCGGCGCTACAACTTCGGGTTCCGCGACCGCGACCGGACCGGCCAGGGTTGCGATTTCCGAATCGGTCAGACCCGACGCGTTGCGGCGGCGCTGAGCGTGGTACGCAAGGCCGGTACCCGCCGGAATCAGGCGGCCGACGATCACGTTTTCCTTCAGACCGCGCAGGCCGTCGGAGGTGCCGCGCACGGCAGCCTCGGTCAGCACGCGGGTGGTTTCCTGGAACGAAGCCGCCGAGATGAACGATTCGGTGGCCAGCGATGCCTTGGTGATACCCAGCAACACCGGCTCGAAACGTGCCGGCAGCTCGTTACGGGCGATCAGCTTCGCATTCTCCTCGATCACGCGCTGGCGCTCGGCCTGCTCGCCATTGAGGAACTTGCTGCTGCCCTGGTCGACGATTTCCACCTTGCGCAGCATCTGACGCGAGATCACTTCAATGTGCTTGTCGTTGATCTTCACGCCCTGCAGGCGGTACACGTCCTGGATTTCCTTGACCAGGTAACGGGCCAGCTCTTCCACGCCCTTCAGGCGCAGGATGTCCTGCGGGCTCGGCTCGCCGTCCACCACGGTTTCACCGCGGGTCACGTGTTCACCTTCGAACACGATGATCTGACGGTACTTCGGAATCAGCTCTTCGTGCTCCGAACCATCAGTGTCCTTGATGATCAGGCGCTGCTTGCCCTTGGTGTCCTTGCCGAAGCTGATGATACCCGAACGCTCGGCCAGGATCGCCGGGTCCTTCGGCTTGCGGGCTTCGAACAAGTCGGCAACGCGCGGCAGACCACCGGTGATGTCGCGGGTCTTGGAGGCTTCCTGCGGGATCTTGGCAACCACGTCGCCCACGCCTACCGGCGCGCCATCCTGCAGGTTGACGATCGAGCGCGGCGGCAGCAGGTACTGTGCCGGCAGGTCGGTGCCCGGGATGGTCAGGTCATTGCCCTTGCCATCGACGATGCGGACCAGCGGACGCAGATCCTTGGCCTGCGAGCCACGACGCTTCGGATCGGTGATTTCGCGCGAGGCCAGACCGGTCAGTTCGTCGGTCTTCTCGATCACGGTCACACCATCGATGAAGTCGATGAAGCGCACGAAACCCGCCACTTCCGACACGATCGGGTGGTTATGCGGATCCCAGTTGGCCACGGTCTGGCCAGCCTTGATTTCCGCACCGTCCTTGACGCCGATGCTGGCACCGTACGGCAGCTTGTAACGCTCACGCTCACGACCATGCGGGTCGAGCACGGAGATTTCACCCGAACGCGAGACCGCCACCAGCGAACCGCTGGTCTGCTCGACGTGCTTCAGGTTGGAGAACTTCACCGAACCGGTGGTCTTGACGGTGATGTTGTCGACCGCAGCCGCACGCGATGCCGCACCACCGATGTGGAACGTACGCATGGTCAGCTGGGTACCCGGCTCACCGATCGACTGTGCAGCGATGACGCCGACCGCTTCACCGATGTTGACGATGTGGCCACGGGCCAGATCGCGGCCGTAGCACAGGCTGCAGACGCCGAAGGACGAGGCGCAGGTGATCGTCGAGCGGACCTTGATGGTCTGCACGCCGGCTTCTTCCAGCTTGTTCACCCACTGCTCGTCGAGCACGGTGTTGCGGGTCACGATCGGATCTTCGTCGTTGCCCGGCAGGAACACGTCCTCGGCCACAACGCGACCCAGCACGCGGTCCTTCAACGGCTCAACCACGTCGCCGCCTTCCACGATCGGGGTCATGGTCAGGCCTTCGGAGGTACCGCAATCGACCTCGGTGATCACCACGTCCTGCGCCACGTCGACCAGACGACGGGTCAGGTAACCCGAGTTCGCCGTCTTCAACGCGGTATCGGCCAGACCCTTACGGGCACCGTGGGTGGAGTTGAAGTACTCCTGCACGTTCAGGCCTTCACGGAAGTTCGCCTTGATGGGCGTTTCGATGATCGAGCCGTCCGGACGCGCCATCAGGCCACGCATACCGGCCAGCTGACGGATCTGCGCCTGGCTACCACGGGCACCGGAGTCGGCCATGATGTACAGCGAGTTCATCGACTTCTGATCGACCAGCTCACCGTCGCTACCGACGACCTTCTCGGTACCGATGGTTTCCATCATCGCCTTGGCGATGCGCTCATTGGTGCGCGACCAGATGTCGACCACCTTGTTGTAGCGCTCACCGGCGGTGACCAGACCGGACTGGTACTGCTCCTGGATTTCCAGCACTTCGGCTTCGGCTTCGCCGAGGATGCCCTTCTTCTCGTCCGGGATCAGCATATCGTCGATGCCGATCGACACGCCAGCGCGGGTTGCGTAGGCATAGCCGGTGTACATCAGCTTGTCGGCGAACACCACGGTGTCCTTCAGACCCAGCAGACGGTAGCTCTGGTTGATCAGGCGCGAGATGTTCTTCTTGGTCATCTCGGTGTTGCACAGCTCGAACGGCAGGCCTTCCGGCATGATCTCGCTCAGCAGCGCACGGCCGACGGTGGTGTCGACGATCGAGGTCTTCTTGACCTTGTTGCCGTCTTCGTCACGCTCGACCTGCACGATGCGCACCTTGACGCGGGCGTGCAGCTCAACCAGACGGTTGTCGTAGGCACGCTTCACTTCGTCGGTGTTCGCGAACACCATGCCCTCGCCCTGCTTGTTCACCAGCGAGCGCGCCATGTAGTACAGGCCCAACACGACGTCCTGCGACGGCACGATGATCGGCTCGCCGTTGGCTGGCGACAGGATGTTGTTGGTGGACATCATCAGCGCACGCGCTTCCAGCTGGGCTTCCAGCGAGAGCGGCACGTGGACGGCCATCTGGTCACCGTCGAAGTCGGCGTTGAATGCGGTACAGACCAGCGGATGCAGCTGGATGGCCTTGCCTTCGATCAACAGCGGTTCGAACGCCTGGATGCCCAGACGGTGCAGGGTCGGCGCACGGTTCAGCAGCACCGGATGCTCGCGGATGACCTCTTCCAGGACGTCCCAGACTTCGCCTTCTTCGCGCTCGACCAGCTTCTTGGCGGCCTTGATGGTGGTGGCCAGGCCACGGCGCTGCAGCTTGGCGAACACGAACGGCTTGAACAGCTCGAGCGCCATCTTCTTCGGCAGGCCGCACTGGTGCAGCTTCAGGTACGGACCCACGGTGATCACCGAACGGCCCGAGTAGTCGACGCGCTTGCCCAGCAGGTTCTGACGGAAGCGACCCTGCTTGCCCTTGATCATGTCGGCCAGCGACTTGAGCGGGCGCTTGTTGGTGCCGGTGATGGCACGGCCACGACGGCCGTTGTCCAGCAGGGCGTCAACCGATTCCTGCAGCATGCGCTTTTCGTTGCGCACGATGATGTCCGGAGCGTTGAGCTCCAGCAGGCGGCGCAGACGGTTGTTACGGTTGATGACGCGGCGGTACAGATCGTTCAGATCCGAGGTCGCGAAGCGGCCACCGTCCAGCGGAACCAGCGGACGCAGGTCCGGCGGCAGCACCGGCAGCACAGTCATCACCATCCACTCCGGGCGGTTGCCCGACTCGAGGAAGGCTTCGACCAGCTTGATGCGCTTGGTCAGACGCTTGAGCTTGGTTTCCGAACCGGTCGAGGCGATTTCCTCGCGCAGGCGGACCATTTCGGCCTGCAGGTCGATGGTGCGCAGCAGTTCGTACACAGCCTCGGCGCCCATGGCGGCGTCGAAGTCGTCGCCGTGCTCCTGGCGGGCCTGCAGGTACTGTTCTTCGGTCAGCAGCTGGCGGCGCTCCAGGGCAGTCAGGCCCGGCTCGGTCACCACGTAGGCTTCGAAATACAGCACGCGCTCGATGTCACGCAGGGTCATGTCCAGCATCAGGCCGATGCGCGACGGCAGCGACTTGAGGAACCAGATGTGCGCGACCGGCGATGCCAGGTCGATGTGGCCCATGCGCTCGCGGCGCACCTTGGCCAGGGTGACTTCGGTGCCGCACTTTTCGCAGACGACGCCGCGGTGCTTCATGCGCTTGTACTTGCCGCACAGGCACTCGTAGTCCTTGACCGGTCCGAAGATGGCGGCGCAGAACAGGCCGTCACGTTCCGGCTTGAAGGTACGGTAGTTGATGGTTTCCGGCTTCTTCACTTCGCCGAAGGACCACGAACGGATCAGGTCCGGCGAGGCCAGCGCGATCTTGATCGCGTCGAAGTCCAGCGTCTGGCGCTGCTGGTTGAAGAGGTTGAGCAGGTCTTTCATGGTGTTCTCCGAAAGGAGGAAATCTGTGTCGATGGGCTGTCAGTCAGTGCTGGCGGCGCTGCTGCATCACTGCGGCAGCGCCTGCGCAATCAACCGCCTTCCAGTTCCATGTTGATGGCCAGCGAGCGGATTTCCTTCACCAAAACGTTGAAGGATTCCGGCATGCCCGCAACCATCTCGTGCTCACCGTCGACGATGTTCTTGTACATCTGGTTACGGCCCTGTACGTCATCGGACTTCACCGTCAGCATTTCCTGCAGGGTGTAGGCCGCGCCGTAGGCTTCCAGTGCCCAGACTTCCATTTCACCGAAGCGCTGACCACCGAACTGCGCCTTGCCGCCCAGCGGCTGCTGGGTAACGAGCGAGTACGGACCGGTCGAACGGGCGTGCATCTTGTCGTCGACCAGGTGGTTCAGCTTCAGGTAATGCATGTAGCCGACGGTGGTCTTGCGGTCGAAGGCTTCGCCGGTGCGGCCGTCATACAGCTGCATCTGCGTCTTGCTGGCGTTGAAGCCCAGGCGAGCGGTTTCCGGTGCTTCATCCGGGTAGGCCAGATTCAGCATTTCGCGAATTTCCTCTTCCGCCGCGCCGTCGAACACCGGGGTTGCCATCGGCACGCCGTCGGTCAAGTTCTTGGCCAGGCTCAGCAGTTCTTCGTCGCTGAACTGGGACAGGTCCACGCGCTGCTCGGCAACGGCCGAGTCATGGTTGTAGATCTTGCCCAGGAACTCACGCAGTTCGCTGACCGCACGCTGCTGTTCCAGCATGCCCTGGATTCGCTTGCCCAGGCCCTTTGCGGCCCAACCCAAATGCACTTCCAGAATCTGGCCGATGTTCATACGCGACGGCACACCCAGCGGATTCAAGCAGATGTCCACGGTGTTGCCGTCAGCCATGTACGGCATGTCTTCGACCGGCACCACGTTGGAGACCACGCCCTTGTTACCGTGGCGGCCTGCCATCTTGTCACCCGGCTGGATGCGACGCTTCACGGCCAGGAACACCTTGACCATCTTCAGCACGCCCGGTGCCAGATCGTCGCCCTGGGTGATCTTGCCGCGCTTGTCGGCGAAGCGACGCTCGAATTCCTTCTCGTGTGCCTGGATCTGCATCTGGGCACGTTCGATGGCGTCGGACGCGTCATCGTCCTTCATGCGCAGGGTGAACCAGTCGGACTTCTTCAGGCCGTCCAGGAACGCATCGGTGATCACGTCACCCTTCTTCAGGCTGGCGCCGCCGTTGGCAACCTTGCCCACGAGCTGCGAACGCAGACGTGCGTAGATGGCGCCTTCCAGGATGCGGAACTGGTCGTCGAAGTCCTTCTTGACGCGCTTGATCTCGTTTTCTTCGATCTGGCGTGCGCGCTTGTCCTTCTCGATGCCGTCGCGGGTGAAGACCTGTACGTCGATGACGGTACCGTCCATGCCCGGCGGAACGCGCAGCGAGCTGTCCTTAACGTCCGAAGCCTTCTCGCCGAAGATGGCGCGCAGCAGCTTCTCTTCCGGGGTCAGCTGGCTCTCGCCCTTCGGCGTCACCTTGCCAACCATGATGTCGCCGGCGCGCACTTCCGCACCGATGTACACCACGCCGGATTCGTCCAGGCGGTTCAGCGCCTGCTCGGACACGTTCGGGATGTCGGCGGAAATTTCCTCCGGCCCCAACTTGGTGTCACGCGCAACGCAGGTCAGTTCTTCGATGTGGATCGTGGTGTAACGATCCTCTTCCACCACACGCTCGGACAGCAGGATGGAGTCTTCGAAGTTGTAGCCGTTCCACGGCATGAAGGCGATCAGCATGTTCTGACCCAGCGCCAGTTCACCGATGTCGGTGGACGGGCCATCGGCCAGCACGTCGCCGCGCGCGATCACGTCACCCACGTTCACCAGCGGGCGCTGGTTGATGCAGGTGTTCTGGTTCGAACGGGTGTACTTGATCAGGTTGTAGATATCCACGCCGGCATCTGCCGGATCGGTGATCTCGTTCTCGTTGGCCTTGACCACGATGCGGCCGGCGTCGATCTGCACGATCTCACCGCCACGCAGGGCGTTCACGGTCACACCCGAGTCACGGGCCACGGCGCGTTCGATACCGGTACCCACCAGCGGCTTCTGCGCACGCAGGGTCGGCACGGCCTGGCGCTGCATGTTGGCGCCCATCAGTGCACGGTTTGCGTCATCGTGCTCCAGGAACGGAACCAGCGCCGCAGCGACCGACACGGTCTGCATCGGCGAGACGTCCATGAAGTGGACTTCTGCCGGCGGCTTGAGCAGCGACTCACCCTGGAAGCGGCACGGTACGAACTGCTCGGTGAGCATGTTCTTGGCATCGGTCAGGGCGTTGGCCTGGGCGATGACGTACTCGTTTTCTTCGATGGCCGACAGGAACTCGACTTCGTCGGAGACCTTGCCGTCATGCACCTTGCGGTACGGGGTTTCCAGGAAGCCGTACTTGTTGGTGCGTGCGAACACAGCCAGCGAGTTGATCAGGCCGATGTTCGGGCCTTCCGGCGTTTCGATGGTGCAGACGCGGCCGTAATGGGTCGGGTGCACGTCGCGCACTTCGAAGCCAGCACGTTCGCGGGTCAGACCGCCCGGGCCCAGTGCCGAGACGCGACGCTTGTGCGTCACTTCCGACAGCGGGTTGTTCTGATCCATGAACTGCGACAGCTGCGAGGAGCCGAAGAATTCCTTGATCGCAGCAGCCACCGGCTTGGCGTTGATCAGTTCCTGCGGGGTCAAGCCTTCCGACTCGGCCATCGACAGGCGCTCCTTGACCGCGCGCTCGACGCGGACCAGGCCCACGCGGAACACGTTCTCGGCCATTTCGCCGACCGAACGCACGCGACGGTTGCCCAGGTGATCGATGTCATCGACCACGCCGCGACCGTTGCGGATCTCGGTCAGCACCTTGATCACATCCAGGATGTCGGAGCCTTCGCCGTGTGCGGCGACCAGGCGCTTGGATTCCTCGTCGTTACGCTCGCCGAAGTACTTGCGGTCGTACAGCACCGACTCACCGGTGACTTCCTTGCGGCCGACACGACGGTTGAACTTCATGCGGCCAACCGTGGACAGGTCGTAGCGCTCGAAGGTGAAGAACAGGTTGTGGAACAGGTTCTGTGCAGCGTCCTTGGTCGGCGGCTCGCCCGGACGCATCATGCGGTAGATTTCGACCAGCGCTTCGAGCTGGGTCTTGGTGCCATCGATGCGCAGGGTGTTGGACAGGTACGGGCCACGATCCAGATCGTTCACCCACAGCGTACCCACTGCATCAACGCCCGCCTTGCGGAAGTTCTGCAGCTGCTCGTCGCTGATTTCGTCGTTGGCCTGGGCCAGCAGTTCACCGGTGTTGGCATCAACCACGTCGTGCGACAGGATGCGGCCGACGATGTAATCGTCCGGCACGGCCAGGGCAGCAATGCCCGACGCCTGCAGCTGCTTGATGTGGCGCGCGGTGATGCGCTTGCCGGCTTCCACGATGACCTTGTCGCCGTCAGCCAGGTCGAAGTTCAGCGTTTCGCCACGCAGACGCTCCGGCACCAGCTCCAGCTGCACGCCTTCGTCCGGGTTGATGTGGAAGGTGTTGACCTCGAAGAACTCGGCCAGCATCTCTTCGTTGTTGTAGCCCAGCGCACGCAGCAGCACCGACACCGGCAACTTGCGGCGACGGTCGATACGGGTGAACAGTGCGTCCTTCGGGTCGAACTCGAAGTCCAGCCACGAACCGCGGTACGGAATGATGCGGGCGCTGTACAGCAGCTTGCCCGAGCTGTGGGTCTTGCCACGGTCGTGGTCGAAGAACACGCCCGGCGAACGGTGCAGCTGCGACACGATGACGCGCTCGGTACCGTTGACGATGAAGGTGCCGTTGTCGGTCATCAACGGGATTTCGCCCAGATAGACCTCCTGCTCCTTCACATACTTGATCGCCTTGGTCGACGATTCGCGGTCGTAGATGACCAGACGCACGGTGACGCGCAGCGGCGCGCCGTAGCTCATGCCACGCTGGCGGCACTCGCGCTCGTCAAACACCGGGTCGCCCAGCTTGTAGCCGACGTATTCCAGGGCAGCATTGCCGCTGTAGCTGGAAATCGGGAACACCGACTTCAGCGCAGCATGCAGGCCGTGGTCGGAGCGCTTGGCCGGGTCGATGTTTTCCTGCAGGAATTCGCGGTACGAATCAACCTGGATCGCGAGCAGGAACGGCACCTCGAGGATCGAGCGCTGCTTGCCGAAATCTTTGCGGATGCGCTTTTTTTCGGTGTACGAATAGGACGTCATGAGGTCTTCCACCTTGTTGTGCGAGCCGTGCGTCCACGACCCGTAGGGAAATCTTGAAATTGTCAGTTGGAAGTCGCTGGTATTGCCGGCACCAGCACGCCTTCTATTGCTACTTCCAACTGCCAACTCGCTTGTGTCGGCTGCGGGTCACTCCATCGTCTGGAGCGCAGCGCCTGACACTTGCCACGTTGGTCTTTCTATTACCTGCCAGGCACGCCCGGCATTACAACGCTTTGAAACGACCAAAGGCCGGGGGCTTTACGCCCCCAGCCTTGGCTGCATCGCCGTGAATCGATGGCGATGCAAGAACTGATTACTTCAGCTCGACGGTCGCGCCGGCGGCTTCCAGTTCCTTCTTGAACTTGTCGGCGTCTTCCTTCGAAGCGCCTTCCTTCACGACGCCGCCGGCTTCAGCCAGGTCCTTCGCTTCCTTCAGGCCCAGGCCGGTGATGGCGCGGACAGCCTTAATCACTTCGACCTTCTTCGCGCCGGCATCCTTCAGGATGACGTTGAATTCGGTCTGCTCTTCAACAGCAGCAACCGGGCCAGCAGCAGCAACTGCAACCGGGGCAGCAGCCGACACGCCGAACTTCTCTTCGATGGCCTTGACCAGCTCCATCACTTCCATCAGGGACTTTTCGGCGATTGCGTCGACGATCTGATCGTTGGTAAGGGACATTTTGATTACCTTTTGAAAATATTCTGGATTGAGGTTCCGTGCGGAACCACGGAGACGTCGAACTTAGACGGCTTCAGCTTCAGCGGCCGGCGCTGCAGCTTCCGCTGCGCCACCTTCCTGCTTCTCACCGATAGCCTTGACGGCGCGGGCGAACATGGTGACCGGCTCGGTCAGGACGCGGGCCAACATGGCCAGGGCCTGATCACGGGTCGGCAACGATGCCAGCACGTCGACGTGGCTGGCCGGGAAAACTTCCCCGCCGATTGCCACGACCTTCGCCTTCAGCTTGTCGTTACCCTTGGCGGCTTCCTTGATCAGGCGACCGGCTGCGCCGGGCTCCTCAAGCGAAAACGCATACAGCAGCGGACCAACCATCTGGTCTTTTGCAACTGCGAAATCGGTGCCTTCAACGGCGCGCGAGGCCAGCGTGTTCTTGACAACCTTCAAGAAAACACCGGTTTCGCGGGCCTGCTTACGCATCGCGGTCATCTGGGCGACCGTGGTGCCAGCGTATTCGGCTGCGATCAAGGAGTGGGCCTTGGCGGCGACGTCTGCCAGCTCGGCGACTACTTCTTGCTTCTGGGACAGATTGAGAGCCATTGCACTCCTCCGTTTAAGCTGGGATTGGGAATTCGGGACCCGGGATTGGCAAGAGCGGCAATGCCACTGCTGCAGGCCTCCCTGGCCGAACCTCAATACCCTGCTTCAAACATATTCCGCTTACGGCTCCTAGCCGTGTGCGGTCCTGGGCGGCATCCGTCCTGGACGCCGGGAACATCGGGTGATGTTCCGGTGGTGGCCGTTCTAGAGCTGGAGTGCAAACCCGGGCAAACCCGGACGTACGTGAACCAGAAAAATCCAGAAGGGCGGCACCATCTACGCAGGGTGATCCGAGAACGGATCGATTAAGCGATCTCGCTGTGCCGGCGGCGACTCCTTGCCAAATCGAGCTTCCATGCCCGTCGCCGGTATGCGCTGACCGCGCCTGCGGTCTTTGACGGCTCCACGCAGGTCACCCTGCGCGACGCCTTCAAAATGACGGCCTCGGCACCAAAGGTACCGAGGCCGCTTTAAACAATTACTTCAGGGTCAGCGAGGACTGGTCAACAGTCACGCCCGGGCCCATCGTCGAGCTGACCGACACCTTCTGCAGGTACAGGCCCTTCGAGGTGGCCGGCTTGGCCTTGATCAGGTCAACCAGCAGTGCCTGCAGGTTCGACTGCAGCGCGCCGTTTTCGAAGCTGGCCTTGCCGATGGTGCAGTGGATGATGCCGGCCTTGTCGGTGCGGTAACGCACCTGACCCGACTTGGCATTCTTGACGGCTTCGCCCGGGTTGGCCGAAACGGTGCCGACCTTCGGGTTCGGCATCAAGCCACGCGGGCCCAGCAGGGTACCCAGCTTACCGACAACGCGCATCGCGTCCGGGGTAGCAATGACCACGTCATAGTTCAGATCGCCGGCCTGCATCTTCTCAGCCAGGTCGTCCATGCCGACAGCTTCGGCGCCAGCGGCCAGGGCTTCGTCAGCCTTGGCACCGGCCGGAGCGAACACGGCAACGCGGACCGACTTGCCGGTACCGGCGGGCAGCACGGTGGAACCGCGAACCTGCTGGTCGGACTTCTTGGCGTCCACGCCCAGGCGCACAGCAACGTCGATCGACTCGACGAACTTGGCCTTGGTGGCGGTCTTCAGGATATTGATTGCGTCCTCGAAGGCATATGCCTTGCCCGGGACGATAGCGGCCTTGATGGCCTTCTCACGCTTGGTCTGTGCCATCAGATTAACCCTCTACCACCAGGCCCATGGAACGGGCAGAACCCGCGATCGTACGCACGGCGGCGTCAAGGCTGGCAGCCGTCAGATCCGGCTCCTTTGCCTTGCAGATTTCTTCCAGCTGCGCGCGAGTAACCTTGCCCACCTTGTCGGTGTTCGGCTTCTTCGAGCCCGAAGAAATGCCAGCGGCCTTCTTCAGCAGCGTGGTCGCCGGGGTGCTCTTGGTGATGAAGGTGAACGTACGGTCCGAGTAGGCCGTGATGATCACCGGCACCGGCAGACCCGGTTCCAGCTTCTGCGTGGCAGCGTTGAACGCCTTGCAGAATTCCATGATGTTCAGACCACGCTGACCCAGCGCAGGACCGACCGGCGGCGAGGGATTGGCCTGACCGGCCTTTACCTGCAGCTTGATATAACCGACAACTTTCTTTGCCATTAGAGTGCTCTCCGGGTGCTAGCGCCTTGCGACAACAGGCTCCCCATCGGACCGGGAATCACGCGTCCCGGCATCGCGTTGTGAAATCGCACCAAAGGCCACCTCGCGGCAGCCCTTGATTTGCTCCCTCATTGGGGAGCCGAAAATTGTAGCAGCTTTTTGCAGCGCCACCTGAACAGGCGGCGCACAGCGCCTTAGATCGCCTTCTCGACCTGACCGAACTCGAGCTCGACCGGGGTGGCGCGACCGAAGATCAGCACCGAGACGCGCAGGCGGCTCTTTTCGTAATTGACTTCTTCGACAACGCCGTTGAAATCGTTGAACGGGCCTTCGGTGACACGGACCATCTGGCCCGGCTCGAACAGCACCTTCGGACGCGGCTTCTCAACACCTTCCTGAACGCGATTCAGGATGGCCGCAGCTTCGCTGTCCTGGATCGGCAGAGGACGGTCAGCAGTGCCACCAATGAAACCCATAACCTTCGGGGTTTCCTTGACCAAATGCCAGCTTTCGTTGTCGATGCGCGGAATACCGGCTTCTTCGTGGGTCTCGATCTGTACCAGCACGTAACCCGGGAAGAACTTGCGCTCGGAGCGGCGCTTCTGGCCAGCGCGCATTTCCACCACTTCTTCCGTGGGGACCAGCACGTCGCCAAAAAGCTCCTGCATTTCGTCACGCGCAATGCGATCACGCAATGCCTGCGCAACCGACTTCTCAAAACCTGAATAGGCGTGAACGACGTACCAACGCTTCACAGATATCTCCTTAACGACCCAGGAACCACTGGGTCAGCTTCTGGATCACGAAGTCGAAGCCACCCAACAGCAGGCTCAACACGATCACCACCACGACCACCACCCACGTCATGCGGATAGCTTCCTGGCGGGTCGGCCACACAACCTTGCGCAGCTCGAAACGGGATTCAGAAAGGAATTCGATTGTCTGACGGCCCTTCGTGGTCAGCATGAACACTGCACCACCGGCCACCAGACCCAAAACCACTGCCAGCGCACGCCACTGACCGGCCCATGCGCCCAGCTGGGCAGCACGCGGCTGATCGGCAAACCAGAACCAGACAAACAGACCAGCCAGCACCAACAGCGCAGCGCCGACGTACTTGACGATATCGCCACCAGAAGACGCGGCGGGCTTGGAATGTTCGATCTTGCTGTTCATCCGACTCTTGTAGCTGGTGCGACCAAGGTCACTGGATAGAGAGTTGCAAATGGCACGCCAGGAGGGACTCGAACCCCCAACCTGCGGTTTTGGAGACCGCTGCTCTGCCAATTGAGCTACTGGCGTAAAACTTGACTATTACACATCACCTTAGACAGCGAAGGCGGACCGAGGTACCCGGCCCGCCATCCGCGCCGCCAACAGCAGTTACTGCTGGCGCTACAGGCTGATTAAGCGATGATCTTTGCGACCACGCCGGCGCCGACGGTACGGCCACCTTCGCGGATTGCGAAGCGCAGGCCTTCGTCCATTGCCACCGGGTTGATCAGGGTGACAACCATCTTCACGTTGTCGCCCGGCATCACCATCTCGACGCCTTCCGGCAGCTCAACCGCACCGGTGATGTCGGTGGTACGGAAGTAGAACTGCGGACGGTAGCCCTTGAAGAACGGGGTGTGACGGCCGCCCTCATCCTTCGACAGCACGTACACTTCGGCTTCGAACTGGGTGTGCGGCTTGATCGAACCCGGCTTGGCCAGAACCTGGCCACGCTCGACGTCGTCACGCTTGGTGCCGCGCAGCAGCAGACCGGCGTTGTCACCTGCCTGACCCTGGTCAAGCAGCTTGCGGAACATTTCCACGCCGGTGACGGTGGTCTTCTGGACCGGACGGATACCGACGATTTCAATTTCTTCGCCGACCTTGATCACGCCGCGCTCGATACGACCGGTCACCACAGTGCCGCGGCCCGAGATCGAGAACACGTCTTCCACCGGCATCAGGAACGGCTTGTCGACGTCACGCTCCGGGGTCGGAATCCAGCTGTCCAGTGCATCGACCAGCTTCAGGATGGCCGGCACGCCGATGTCGCTCTGGTCGCCTTCCAGCGCCATACGGGCCGAACCATGCACGATCGGGGTGTCGTCGCCCGGGAAGTCGTACTTGGAGAGCAGCTCGCGCACTTCCATTTCGACCAGTTCCAGCAGCTCGGCATCGTCAACCATGTCGGCCTTGTTCAGGAACACGACGATGTACGGAACGCCGACCTGACGCGACAGCAGGATGTGCTCGCGGGTCTGCGGCATCGGGCCGTCAGCAGCCGAACAGACCAGGATCGCGCCGTCCATCTGGGCAGCACCGGTGATCATGTTCTTGACGTAGTCAGCATGGCCCGGGCAATCCACGTGGGCGTAGTGACGGGTAGCAGATTCGTACTCAACGTGCGCGGTCGAGATCGTGATGCCACGCGCCTTTTCTTCCGGCGCAGCATCGATCGAGGAGTAATCCTTGAACTCGCCACCGAAGCGCTCTGCACCGATCTTGGTCAGCGCGGCAGTCAGCGTGGTCTTGCCATGATCGACGTGGCCGATGGTGCCGACGTTGACGTGCGGCTTGGTACGCTCGAACTTGCTCTTGGACATGGCTGCTTCTTCTCGGGTAACAGGGTTAGTTGCGCACTATCTGCGAAAGATGGTGCTCACGAAAGGAATCGAACCTTCGACCTCCTCCTTACCAAGGAGGTGCTCTACCGACTGAGCTACGTGAGCGAGTTGTCTATTATGCCGTGTTTTTTCGTTTCGTTCAATGGAGCGGGAGACGGGAATCGAACCCGCACCATTAGCTTGGAAGGCTAAGGTTCTACCGTTGAACTACTCCCGCACCGGGAAAACACGTCACAACATAAAACTGGTGGAGGGAGGTGGATTCGAACCACCGAAGGCGTAAGCCAGCAGATTTACAGTCTGCCCCCGTTGGCCGCTTGGGTATCCCTCCATTCCACTCCCTTGTCGAGGACCGCGGCCTTGCCGGTCAGGGGTGGGTGAGCTCGCTATTTTGGTGATCAGCACCGATGCTGTCAACAGAAATCTTCACATTCGGTGAAATTTCTTTTTCTGCACCGGCGGTGCCGATCACTCGCCGGGCATCTTAATCTTTTCGTCGGCAAAAATCGCCACGTGCGGCACGCCATCTGCACCAATCCAACCGCGATACATGCCTTCGGTATTGAACGGCATCGCAGCCTTGCCATCAGCAGACAAAACGATGCCGCCACCATCACCGCCGAGCTCGGGCACGCGCTTGACGATCACCTCATCACCGGCCTGTGCAGGCGTTTCCTTCAAGTACTTCATGCGTGCGCAGATTTCATGCGCCACCGATAGACGGATGTAGTACTCACCCCAGCCGGTGCCGGATACCGCGCACTGGTCGCTGGCATAGGTACCGGCGCCGATGATCGGTGAATCCCCAACACGCCCATAGCGCTTGTTGGTCATGCCGCCAGTGGAAGTTCCGGCCGCAAGCTTGCCCTGGCCATCCAATGCAACCGCGCCGACGGTGCCGAAATGCTTGGCGGTTTCCAGGTCGACATGCGCCTGCCCTGCAGCCTCTTCCTTCAATGCACGCTGCAACTGCTCCCAGCGCTTCTCGGTGCGGAAGTAGGACGGATCGACCAGCTCGATCTTCTGTTCGGCAGCAAACATCTCCGCGCCCTGCCCCACCATCATCACGTGCGGCGAATGCTCCATCACCGCGCGCGACAGCAGGATCGGGTTCTTGACCGTATGCACGCCAGCGACAGCACCAGCACGCAGCGTGGCGCCATCCATCAGCGAGGCGTCCAACTCATTCTTGCCGTCATGGGTGAACACCGCACCCCGACCTGCATTGAAGGTCGGATCGTTCTCCAACACGGTGATCGCGGCAGTCACCGCATCCAGTGCCGGTTTGCCAGCGACCAGTGCCTGATGACCTTGACGCAATGCCTCGGTCAGCGCCGCACGCGCGGCGCGCTCTTCTGCAGCGCTGAAATCCTTGCGCTCCACCCCCGCCCCGCCATGGATGACCAGCAGGGGAGAAACCTCGGCTGCCGCAGCAGCTCCCGAGGACAGCGACGCCAGGCCCAGCAGTACTGCAGAAGTCAGCTTCATGTTTCTTCACTCCCGAATGGAACCCCGATTCTAGGCAGGTGCCAGCCACTCTGAACAGTCACCGCAGCCGCCGACCCGCTCTTTCCGACGTCAGCCGAACCCGCGCGCCGGTCACAGCCCAGCAGCGACCATACCCAGGAACAACAAAAAAGGGGCCGAAGCCCCTTTGTCTGCAGATCGCAAGCACTCAGCACTCAGTTGGGATGCAGCTCAAGCTCACCGTCAACGACACTGGCCATCGCGGTAAAGGCAGCGTTGTCGACCTTGAACCCGTCCAGATGCAGGCGGCTGCCGGCACCCACGCCAGTGACCGGAATGGAACTGAACTCCAAGGGCTCACCATTGCTCAGCCGATCCGCCGTGTGTCGCGGCATCACCAGCCAGGCGTAGCCATCGTTCAGGGAATACACCTGGCCGCGACCATCGGCCTCCACGCACAAGGCGGTGTCCTCATCGACGCCGATACCGACAATATCGTCCTGGCCCTTTTCCTGCGCGGCACGGGCCACAAACACGATCAAGCGCCCCAGACGATCGCGCTTGGCGAAGTGGGTGTCGGTCACGACGTTGGACAGGTAGGGCATGGTCAGGAAATCCCGGTCCATGGTCACCTTGCTCCCCATCGGGTCGGTCAATGCGGCCGGCGAATTGACACTGCCGCCATCCAGCGCGCCATAGGCATAACCACCAAGGATCGCCAGACCAGCACTGGTACCGCCGATCGGTTTGCCAGCACGGACATGCTCATTGAGCAGGTTATTGAGCTCGGTACCCTTCCAGAAGCGGATGTAGCGCGACTGGTCACCGCCGGCGATGAAGATCGCATCGGCAGCGCGTACCACCCGCAGCACGGCCGGATCATCGGCCGCCTTGCGGCTGTCGAACACCAACGTCTGCACTGCAGTCACGCCACCGATGTCGTGGTACAGCTCCTTCTGCATGTTGTCGTCACCGGAGGCGCGCAGGATCACCACGCGTCCGTGGCCGGCACGTTCAACCCACCAGTGGAACGCCTCCGGCACCCAGTCGCCGCCGCCCATCAGCATCATGGCCGCCTCGGTCTTGCCCGGGCGCGGCGCATCAAGGTCACCTATTTCGTAATAGCGGTAGCCGGCAGCGCTGATGCCACGCGAATCCTCGGCGTGAAGCACACCTGCCGCAGCGAAAGCCGCCACAACCAGGGCCAGCCGCCCCAACCAGGAACCCTTACGTTTCATAACAACCTCAATCTGATGCATGTAACCGCTTACAGCTGTAATGCCAGACTTTCCGGCAGTGGTCAAGCGTGTAAAAAAGGTGTTAGATGGTGCCAACCCATTCACATTACAGACAGGGTTAGGCGGCATTCCCCTACATGCCGACGGGACAAATCCGGAACACTTTTCATCAGAGAGCTGATTCATGCGTAAGCACGCAATGGTGTGTTCAATCCAACTGGCCCTGCTGTCGATGGCCGCCCCCGCCCTGGCGCAGACCGCCGCCCAAGGCCAACCGCAACAGCTCGACACGGTGCAGGTCACCGGCTCGCGCATCCCGCGCGCGCAGGTGGAGGGTCCTGCCCCGGTCACCGTGGTGACCGCCGAGCAGATCAAATCCGCCGGTTTCACCTCGGTTCCGGACGTATTGCGCTCGCTCAGCCAGAACAGTGGCAGCACCCAGGGACAGCAGAACACCACCGGCGCACAGTCCACCCCTGGCGCGCAGGCAGTCGATCTGCGCGGCCTGGGCCCTAACCACACCCTTGTACTGGTCAACGGCCGTCGCATCGCTGACTTCCCGCTGCCGCTCAATGGCCGCAGCAACTTCACCGACGTCGGCAACATCCCGTTGGGCATGATTGACCGGATTGAAGTGCTGACCGGCAGCGCATCGGCCGTGTACGGCTCCGACGCCATGGCCGGCGTCATCAACTTCATCCTGAAAAAATCCACCGATGGCACCACCATCGACTACCGCTTTGGCGACACCAGCCGTGGCGGTGGCTCATCGCATAACTTGACGCTTACCACTGGCTTCGAGAAGGACAAGTTCAGCGGCATTGTCGGCGTTGAACTGATCGACAAGCGCCCGCTGTGGGGCACCGATCGCAGCGTGCAGGATTCGACGCTGGATTCGCCGGCTGCAGAACGCCGCCTGCCGCGCCTCATCGCACAGCTGCAGAACTGGGACGATGACGAAAACATCGCACCGGCTGACGGCTGCGCTGCCATGGCAGGCCTCAACGGCGGTACCACCGTGCTCGCCGAGAACGACCTCGGCCCGTACTGCGGCAGCGAGCGTGCTATTGCGTATCGCACCATCCAGAACGAGCGCAAAGGCTTCAATGCCTATGGCTCGTTCGAGTACCGCTTCAATGACGCCCTGTCATGGTTTGCCGATGTCCAGCTTGGCCAACAGAAGGTCAAGCTGCTGACCGGCACCAACAGCAATGACGTCGCCAGTGACCACATGGGCTGGGAGTTCCATGACCCGAACTCGGCCGGCAATTACCGCAACAAGATTTTCTACAACGCCACCACCGAGCGTTATGAAAACTGGGCGCGCCAGTTCAGCCCCGAGGAAGTCGGCGGCCTGAGAAACCGCATGAACACCACCACCCAGAAAACGTTTGCGGTGACCACCGGCCTGAAGGGCATGTTCGCCGAGGAATGGAACTGGGAAGCGGCCTACAACCACTCCCAGTACAAGGCTGACGTCAAGATGCCGCGCATCAAGGCAGCTGCAGCCAACCGCCTGTTCCTGGGCGAACTGCAGGGTTATGACGATGACGGCATCGCGATCTACACCCCGGATCCGGCACGGCTGTTCACGCCACTGACCCAGGCCGAGTTTGCCTCGATCGCAGCAATGTCCACATTCCGCCCGGAAGCCAAGAACGACAACCTCAGCTACACGATAGACAACTCCTCACTGTTCTCGATGCCCGCTGGCGATGTCGGCTTCGCAGGCGCCGTGGAATACGGCAAGCAGTCCTATAAGATCAACCCCGATCCATTGGCGTTGACCGAAGACGCCTATTACGGCCCCCGCTACGGCGATGGCCATGGCGACCGCAATCACTGGAGTGCGGCAGGTGAATTGCGCGTGCCGCTGGCCTCAAGCCTGCAGGCAAGCGTGGCCGGGCGTTATGACCGCTACAGCTACGGCAACAGGAACCCGGGCAAGTTCACCTACAGCGCCGGCCTGGAATGGCGCCCGTTGGACACCTTGCTGCTGCGCAGCTCCTACGGCACCGGCTTCCGCGCGCCGGACATGCACTACCTGTTTGCCGGGAACGACTACTACCGCACCCGCTTCGCCACCGACTACCTGGCCTGCCGTACGGACAATGCCGGTGCCACTGACGGCGGATGCTACGACCGCGACTTTGGCAACTACGACGTCAGCACGTTCGACGTCTACAGCGGAAACATGCAACTGGACGAGGAAACCAGCAAGTCGTTCTCGGCTGGTTTCGTCTGGTCGCCGGTGGCCAACTTCGACCTGGCGGTGGATTACTACAGGATCCGCATCGAAAACCAGGTACAAACCCAGGACCGCGAGCTGCTCCGCATCCAGGAAGCGGACTGTCGCCTGGGCAAGACCGATACCGGCGCAGCAGTGGACATCAACTCGCCGACCTGCGTCGATGCGCTGGCCCGCGTGATCCGCGATGCAGACGGCAACATCACCAGCGTGCACTTCGGCCCGATCAACATCGCCAACGAAGAAACCTCGGGCATCGACGTGGCCGCCAACTACCGTCTGCAGACGGCAAACGCGGGCGACTTCAGCTTCACCGGCCAGTACAACTGGACCCACCGCCACACCCGCCAGCAGTATCCCGGTGACCCGAAGGAAGACATGCTCGATGTCAGCTTCAGCGCCACCACGCTGCCGCGGGTGAAGTCGAACCTGGGCGTGAGCTGGGACAAGGGTGCGTGGGGCGCCAGCCTGTTCGGCAGCTATCTGGGCCGGGTTGCCAACTACGACAACGATGCATGGACCGAGGCCACCTGGCGCTTCAACGCTGGCGCCCGCTACGACATCACTGATCACCTGCGGGTGTCGCTGTCGGTCAATAACCTGTTCGACAAGATGCCGCCGAAGGACCCGACCTGGTCGAACTATCCGTACTACGACACCTCGTGGTTCGACAGCATGGGCCGCAGCTACTACCTGCAGCTCACCTGGAAGCTGGGCGGCAAGGCGCTGTAAGGCCAACCCGCATGCAACGCCAGCAAGGCCCGCCAAAGGCGGGCCTTGCTGTTTGTGCGGATCGTGCATGCCACCAGCGGCCCCTGGAGCGAGCGCAACCCGGGGAAGCGTGACTGCAATTCTTCTCCACAGCCGCTGTGCGCAATGGCTGGAGAAGGCTGTGGACAACCGCGTGCAGGCCTTGCGCTGCAAGGCTTTCAAAATGGCGGTGAATTTTTAGCCAATGCACTACAACGACGGCATGCGGCCTTTTTGTAGCAGCGGCGTAAGCCGCGAAGCACGCACATCATCAGGTGGCGCAGTCTCCCGGCACTGCAGGAATACCAGCTTCGCGGCTTACGCCGCTCCTACAAGCAACTCTGCTTACGCCGAGCAATTCTCCACAGCCGCTGTGCGCAATGACTGGAGAAGGCTGTGGACAACCGCGTGCAGGCCTTGCGCTGCAAGGCTTTCAAAATGGCGGTGAATTTTTAGCCAATGCACTACAACGACGGCATGCGGCTTTTTTGTAGCAGCGGCGTAAGCCGCGAAGCACGCACATCATCAGGTGGCGCAGTCTCCCGGTACTGCAGGAATGCCAGCTTCGCGGCTTACGCCGCTCCTGCAAGCAACTCTGCTACGCCGAGCAATTCTCCACAGCCGCTGTGCGCAATGGCTGGAGAAGGCTGTGGACAACCGCGTGCAGGCCCTGCGCTGCAAGGCTTTCAAAAAGGTGATCAAATTTTGATCACACAACAAACCACACATACGACAAGGCCCCGCAATGCGGGGCCTTGTTGCTGCAGCAACGTCGCCAGGATCAGACGTTGAAGCGGAAATGCAGCACGTCGCCTTCCTTGACGATGTAGTCCTTGCCTTCCAGGCGCAGGCGGCCGGCTTCCTTGGCGCCCTGCTCGCCCTTGAGGTTGATGAAGTCCTCGTAGCTGATGGTTTCGGCACGGATGAAGCCACGCTCGAAGTCGGTATGGATCACGCCTGCTGCCTGCGGCGCGGTCGAACCAGCGCGCAGCTGCCATGCGCGGACTTCCTTCACACCTGCGGTGAAGTAGGTCTGCAGGCCGAGCAGCTTGTAGCCGGCACGGATCACGCGGTTCAGGCCCGGCTCTTCCAGACCGAGGTCCTTGAGGAACTCATCACGGTCGGCGTCATCCAGCTGCGCCATTTCTTCTTCGATGGCCGCACACACCGGCACGACTTCAGCACCTTCGGCCGCGGCACGGGCGCGCACCACGTCCAGCAGCGGGTTGTTCTCGAAGCCATCTTCGGCGACGTTGGCGATGTACATCAGCGGCTTCAGCGTGATCAGGAACATGTCACGGATCAACGCCTTCTCATCGGCATCGAGGCCAGCGGCACGCGCCGACTTGCCCTGATCCAGCGCCGAAGCCAGCTTTTCAAGCACCGGCTTGCGTGCCAGCGCGTCCTTGTCGTTGGCCTTGGCCGCGCGGGTAGCGCGATCCAGTGCCTTCAGCACCGATTCCAGGTCGGCCAGCGCCAGCTCGGTGTCGATGGTTTCGATGTCGGCGATCGGGTCGACCTTGTTGGCCACGTGGATGACGTTGCCGTCTTCGAAGCAGCGCACGACGTGGGCGATGGCGTCGGTCTCACGGATGTGGGCCAGGAACTTGTTGCCCAGGCCTTCACCCTTGGACGCACCAGCGACCAGGCCGGCGATGTCGACGAACTCCATCGTGGTCGGGATCACCCGCTCCGGCTTGACGATCGCCGCCAGCGCATCAAGGCGCGGATCCGGCACCGGCACCACGCCGGTGTTCGGCTCGATCGTGCAGAACGGGAAGTTGGCCGCAGCGATACCCGCCTTGGTCAGCGCATTGAACAGGGTCGACTTGCCGACATTGGGCAGACCGACGATGCCGCATTTGATACCCATGCTTGAACTCCCGTGAATGGAAAATCGGGAATGGAGAAGCGGAAGGGCCTATTGCCGTTCCATTCCCCATTCCCCATTTTTCGCTCACTTGGTGGTGTGCAACCGCTTCATTGCTTCGCTGAAATCGCCAGCTACCGCCAACGGCATCACGTCGATGGCCGCATCGATGGCCTGCGCCATCAGTATGGCGTCGTCCGGCGACGGACGACCAAGCACCCAGCCCACCACGCGGTCCTTGTGACCGGGATGGCCGATGCCAAGACGCAGGCGATGGAACTTGCCATGACCGAGCAGGCGGATGGTGTCACGCAGGCCGTTCTGGCCACCATGCCCGCCGTCAAACTTGAGCCGGGCTACGCCGGGCGGCATGTCCAGTTCGTCGTGGGCAAGCAGGGTTTCTTCCGGCTCGATCTTCCAGAACCGCTGTGCGGCGGTGACCGATTTGCCAGACAGGTTCATATAGGTCGCCGGCTTCAGCAGCCATACCGGTTGCCCGGCAATCTCGACCTTGGCGATTTCGCCAAACAATTTGCTTTCCAGCGCCCAGCGCGCGCCCTGCCGCTCTGCCAGGGCCTCAACGAAATGAAACCCGGCATTGTGCCGGGTCCGGGCGTGTTCGGGTCCGGGGTTGCCCAGACCAACGATCAATCGCAAGCCAGTCATCTGTCAGATACACCTGCTGCGCCCGCCCCGAAGAGCGGGCGCAACATAGCCGATTACTCGGCTGCTGCTTCTTCTGCAGCGGCGGTCTTGGCGATGACAACAGCGTCGTCATGGCCCTTGCCCAGCTTCAATGCCGGGATTTCCACGCCAGCCGGCAGCTTCAGGCCCGACAGGTAGATGATGTCGCCAGCCTTCAGCTCGCCCAGGTCGACTTCGATCGACTCCGGCAGGTCCTTCGGCAAGCAGGCAATCGCCACTTCCTTCAGTTCGTGGGTGACCAGCACGTCGGCAGCCTTGCCAGCCGGCGAGGTGTCTTCGTTGATGAAGGTCAGCGGCACCGAAGCGTGCAGCACTTCGTTTTCGTTCACGCGCTGGAAATCCAGGTGCATGACCAGCTGCTTGTACGGGTGACGCTGCATGTCACGCAGCAGCACCTTGTGGATGGTGCCATCGAGGTTCAGGTCGATGATCGAGGAGTAGAACCAATCGTTGAACTGGGCCAGCCAGATTTCGTTGTGGTTGAACTCGACCTTCACCGGTTCACGGCCACCGCCGTAAACGATGCCCGGAACCACACCGGCGTGACGCAGGCGGCGGCTCGCACCCTGACCTTGCACGTCACGACGAGCGACTTTGATTTCGTGAGACTTTGCCATTGTTGACTACTCTAGGTTGTTGCACCGCCTCGCGGCGCTGCGTAGAGACTCTTCCGCGACCAGAAGAGCCTGATGTGATCCCCGAACAAACCGGGGACCGGATCCATCAATCCACGTACATCGAGCTGACCGACTCACCGAAGGCGATGCGGCGCATCGTCTCGGCCAGCATTTCGGCCACGCTGATCTGGCGGATCTTGGGACAGACGCGGGCCACTTCGGAAAGCGGAATCGTGTCGGTCACCACCAGCTCGTCGAGCTGGGAGTTGTTCAGGTTGTCCACCGCCGGGCCCGAGAGCACGGCGTGGGTGCAGTAGGCGGCGACCTTCAGCGCACCGCGCGCCTTGAGGGCAGCAGCGGCAGCACACAGGGTGCCGGCGGTGTCGACGATGTCGTCGACCATCACGCAGGTCTTACCTTCAACGTCACCGATGATGTTCATCACGGTGGCAACGTTGGCACGCGGGCGGCGCTTGTCGATGATGGCCAGGTCGGCATCATCCAGGCGCTTGGCCACGGCGCGGGCGCGTACCACGCCGCCTACGTCCGGGCTGACCACGATCAGGTTGTCGGTGCCGTAGACGCGCCAGATGTCGGCCAGCAGCAGCGGCGACGCATAGACGTTATCGACCGGCATGTCGAAGAAACCCTGGATCTGATCGGCGTGCAGGTCGACCGTGAGGATCTGGTCGGTGTGCACGGCCGAGAACATCTTTGCAGCAACCTTGGCGGTGATCGGCACGCGCGAGGAGCGCATGCGACGATCCTGGCGGGCGTAGCCGAAGTACGGCACCACCGCGGTGACGGATGCGGCGCTCGCGCGCTTGAGCGCGTCGATGATCACCAGCAGTTCCATCAGATTCTCGGCGCTGGGAGCACCGGTCGGCTGAACGACGAAAACGTCCTGCTTGCGCACGTTTTCCTGGATCTCGACCTGTACTTCACCGTCGGAGAACTTGGAAACCAGCGCCTTGCCCGGCCTTACCCCGAGTTCCTTGCAGATGCTCTGTGCAAGAGGTTTGTTGGCATTGCCGGAAAAGACCAGCAGGTTCGGGGAATCTTGCATGACAGCTCTCTCGGGCGGGGGCGAGTAGCGAATGGAAACGTGAGTACTGCGGTGTTGGCGCGGGTGTGACTGGCGCACATCCATTGCGCTTACAGCGTTGGGAGTGTGTGGCAGGGGCGGTAGGATTCGAACCTACGAATGCCAGGATCAAAACCTGGTGCCTTGGGCCTCTTGGCGACGCCCCTGCATCAAACAATTCCCGTCGTATCCAGCGCATCCAGCAGTGGCGAGCGATCAACACCCGCAGCTACCCATGCTCGCAGTTGCAGCGGCAACTCCGCCAAGGCCTGCTCTGCAGCAGCGCGCGTGGCGAACTCGACGAAACAACCGCTTCCCGACCCCGTGAGTCGTGCCCGACCAATACCTGACAAGGCCTGGAACGTCGCCTCGATGGCAGGTTCCTGGCGCCGTAGTACCGGCTCGAACGCATTTCCGAGGACGGTCCCGGAAGCGAAGTCCGCTATTTTCACGGGCTTGGCATCCCGCGTCAAATGCTGTGAACGGAAAAGTTCAGCCGTGGGCACGTGAACCCCCGGATCCACCAGCAAATACCATGCTTCCGGCAATTCAATCGGCGTCAGCAATTCGCCCACGCCTTCGGCCCAGGCGCTGCGCCCGCGCACAAATACCGGTACATCGGCCCCCAGGCGGACGCCCAGGGCTGCCAGCGCATCCTCGCCCAGCCCGGTGCCCCACAGCGCGTTCAGCGCCACCAGTACGGTGGCCGCATCGGAGGAGCCACCGCCAAAGCCGCCACCGGCCGGAATCCGTTTTTCGACCCGGATATCGACACCTTTGTCGCAATTGCTCGCAATTTTCAGTGCAATAGCCGCACGAACCACAAGATCATCCGCCTCGGCAACGCCAGCCACCGATGGCCCATCCCGGTGCACCTGACCATCTTCACGCAGGCGCAGCCCGATGCGATCGCCCCAATCCAGCAAGCGGAATACGGTCTGCAGCACGTGGTAGCCATCAGCACGCCGGCCGGTGATGTGCAGAAACAGGTTCAGCTTGGCCGGGGCCGGCCAGTACGACCAGCCCGCGGCGTCAACAACGGCGGTCATGGCGCGTCCGTACCCCATTCATCAACGATCAGGCGGACCTTGGCATCGCCATTGACCGCTTCGATCCGGCGCGGCAGCGAGGGACGCCCCGCTTCGGCCGGATACCAATCCAGGTAATCCACCTGCCAGCCCTGCTGGCGCAGCACCCGCGGCCGACCCTCGGCGTCGAAACCGAGGTGCTCGGGGCTGGCACCGGCGCTGGGCAGGCCACGCACCCACTCGGCCAGCTGGGCGACCGGAATTTCCAAGCCAGTAGCCTGCAACAGCAGCTGACCGGCGTCATCGGCCGTGCGTGGACCACCTTCCAGACCGTCCAGGCGCACCGCCTGCCCGGGCTCACCGCCACTGAGCTGCCAGCTCTGGCGGGTAACCGGCGCGGCCAGACTGACCTGGTAGGCCGGCCCCTGCTGCAACCAGTCGATCCGGCCATTGCCACCGTTGCGGCCCTTGCTGATCGCCACCCGGCCCTGGAACGACCAGTTCGGCCTCGCCTGCAAGGCAGCCTGGCGTTGCTGCTCCGCCGCCTGCGCCTGCGCCGACACCTGCGAAACCTCAGTCGCGACCGGCGTCGCCTGCCGCTTGGGCACCGAACCACAGGCTGCAAGCGCACCCACCATCAGCAACGCCAACGGCGCCCGCCACATCATTGCGTTCATACACCCAACTTTTCGATCGCACGCTGCAGCGCGCGGTTATCCGGATCCAGCTTGCGGGCCTCATCGAAGAAGCGTCTGGCTTCGTCTTTCTGCCCCAGCACCCACAGCACTTCGCCAACATGCGCGGCGATTTCCGGGTCCTTGTTCAAGGTCCAGGCCCGGCGCAGGTGCACCAGCGCCTCGTCGTTGCGACCCAGGCGATACAGCACCCACCCATAGCTGTCGACAATGGCGGCATTGTCCGGCTCGGCCACGCGCGCGCGATCAATCAGCTCCAATGCCTCCTGGTAGCGCTGGGTGCGGTCGGCCAGGGTGTAGCCCAGCGCATTGAGCGCCGCCACGTTCTCGGGCTCGGCAACCAGCACCTTGCGCAGATCAGCCTCGGCACGCGGCACATTGTCGTTGCGCTCCCAGGCCAGCGCGCGGGCGTACAGCAAGGCACTGTCATCCGGGAATGCAGCCAGGCCACGTGCCAGCACATCGAACTCGGCCTTGGTTTCGCCATCACGCAGCTGCAGTTCGGACTCGAGCAGATAGGCGTCGCGGCGCACATCGTCATCCAGCGAGGCATCTGCCTGCACCGCCTGCACTTCCTTGGCGGCGCGCGCCTTGTCACCCATCAGGTGCAGGGCATTGACCGCACGCAGCTGCGCCTCACCGCGATGCTCGCCACCAGGCACGCCGTGATACCAATCCACGGCCTCCTGGTAGCGCTTCAGGTATTCGGCGATCTTGCCCAACAGCAGGCGCTGGTCGGGGTCCGGCTTGCTGGCCTTGGCCGCGATGTCCTGATACAGCGCCAACAGCGCCACATCGTCCTTCTGCTTGGCCAGCAGCGAGGCACGCATGCCCCAACTCTGCAGGTTCTGCTCGCCTACCGACAGCACATGCTCGGCGGCAGCGGTCTCACCCAGGGTGTCATAGGCGATGGCCAGCGCACCGCGCAGCTCGTCGTCCTTCTCCGCCTTCGGCTCGATGCCCTTGAGCAGGGCCAGCGCCTCGTCCTTCTTGCCAGCCTGGTTGAGCTGGGACGCATGCAACAGCGCCACCCGCGGCTCATCCGGGAAGCGCCGGACCACCTCGCCGACCATGCGCCGCGAAAGCTCCGGGCTCTCCATGCGCAGGGCCAGCCGACCAAACTCCTGCCAGGCCTCCAGGTCGTTGGGGATCGCATTGGCGTCCACCAGCATGCCCAGCACCTGCGCTGGCACCGCCGGGTCACGGCCGCCAGTAGCCAACGCAAGCAACGCATAGCGCCAGGCGCGTGGCTCAGGTGAACGCAGCACCGCCAACAACTCCTTGCGAGCCAGCTTGGCATCGCCATTGCGCATGGCCAGCGCGCCACGGGTGCCGCGCACCGCGACCGAGCCGGGGTCACGCTGTGCCCACAGGGCCAGCGCCTGTTCGGCGCGGTCGGCGTCGTCGGCCAGCATGGCGATGCGGGTGGCGCGTTCAGCCAGACCCACGTCGCCCTTGGCTTCCTGGGCGGCCTGCAGGTACCAGCGGGCGGCGTCGGGCAGCTTGCCGGCCTGCAGCGAGAACTCGCCGGCCAGCACCGGGGTCAGCGGCAGGCCTTCAGCCGCCAGTGGGGCCTGGACAGGCGCAACCGGGGCCGCCAGCACCGGAAAAACCGGTAGGGAAAGCAACAGAACGGTGCATATGCGATTGAATACGGGCATCTGACGCAACCGGGCCGTAAAATGGCGGCCTTCAACAGCCAGCAGCTTATCGCAAGCAACTGAACAGATGACCCTGTGGGTGCTCGGACTGAATCACCAGACTGCGCCGGTAGAACTGCGCGAACGCGCTGCCTTTGGCGGAGACGCCTTGCCGCGGGCGATGGATTCTTTGCGGCAAACCCCGCAACTGGCCGAGGCGGTACTGTTGTCCACCTGCAACCGCACCGAGCTGTATGCCGTTGCCGAGGACAGCAAGGCCCTGAGCCATTGGCTGGAACACCATGCCGGCAGCCTGCAAGGCTATCTCTACCAGCACAGCGACGCTGAGGCCGTACGCCATCTGTTCCGGGTCGCCACCGGCCTGGACTCGATGGTGCTGGGCGAGCCGCAGATCCTGGGCCAGGTCAAGGATGCCTGGGCGCTGGCCCACGACAGCGGCGCAATCGGGCAACAATTGGACCGGTTGTTCCAGCAGACCTTCTCCGTGGCCAAGCGTGCGCGCACCGACACCCGCGTCGGCGCCAATCCAATCTCGGTGGCCTCCACCGCGGTGCGACTGGCGCAGGACTCGTTTGCGCGCATGGACGAATCCACCGTGCTACTGGTCGGCGCCGGCGAGACCATGGAGCTGGTCGCCAAGCACCTGAGCGATGCCAAGGTAAAGCGCCTGCTGATCGCCAATCGCACCCTGGCCAATGCGCAGGATCTGGCCAGCCGCCACGGCGGCGTGGCGCTGCCCTTGACCGAGCTGGAGCGCCATCTGGGCGAAGCCGACGTGGTGTTCTCGGCCACCGCCGCGCGCGAGCCGGTGATCCTGCACCGTCAGGTCGCCAACGCGCTGCGCCTGCGCCGGCACAAGCCGATGCTGCTGTTCGACCTGGCCGTGCCGCGCGATATCGACGCCGAGGTTGGCAAGCTGGCCGACGCCTATCTGTACACCGTGGATGACCTGGAACGGGCTGTGGAAGAAAACCGCCGCGGCCGCCGCGAGGCCGCCGCCGAGGCCGAATCCATCATCGACCTGCAGGTGACCCGCTATCTGGAAAACCTGCGCGCCGCGCGCCTACAGGCACCGATCCGGCAGCTGCGTGCGTTCGGCGAGGCAACCCGCGCCGAATTGCTGGCCAAGGCCCGGCAACAGCTGGCGCATGGCAAACTGCCGGACGAAGTACTGGAGCAGTTGGCGCACGGCCTGACCAACCGCCTGCTGCATCCGCCCACCGCCGCCCTGCGCCAAGCCGCACAGGATGGCGATACCGACCTTACCCGCGCCGCCGAGCGCCTGTTCCCGGCCACCCCCGGGTATCACCACCCCGCTGCGAGGAATGATGACGCCGACCCTGCGCCGTAAGCTGCTGGCACTGGCCGAGCGCCGAGAAGAACTGGAACGCCTGCTTTCCGACCCCGATGTGGTCGCCGACAACGAGCGTTTCCGCAATTTTTCCCGTGAGTTCTCGCAACTGGAACCCATCGCCACCGCATTGGCGAACGAAACCCGTGCGCTGGAAGACCTGGCCTCGGCCGAAGCCATGCGCAACGACCCGGAACTGCGCGAGCTGGCCGAGGAAGAAATCAGCGCCGCCCAGGCCCGCCTGCAGGCATTGGACGAGGAACTGGCGCTGCTGCTGGTGCCACGTGACCCGCGCGACGAAGGCAACCTGTTCCTGGAAGTGCGCGCCGGCACCGGCGGCGATGAAGCAGCGATTTTCGCCGGCGACCTGTTCCGCATGTACGCCCGCTATGCCGAGCGCCAGGGCTGGAAGGTGGAAATCGAATCCGACAACCCCGGCGAACACGGCGGCTACAAGGAAATCGTGGCACGCGTGGTTGGTCGCGGCGCCTATTCCAAGCTGAAGTTCGAATCCGGCACGCACCGTGTGCAACGCGTGCCGGCCACCGAATCGCAGGGCCGCATCCACACCTCGGCCGCGACGGTAGCAATCATCCCCGAAGCCGACGATGTCGAAGACGTGGTGATCAACCCGGCGGATCTGAAGGTGGACACGTTCCGTTCCTCCGGCGCCGGCGGCCAGCACGTCAACAAGACCGAGTCGGCGATCCGCATCACCCACGTCCCCACCGGCGTAGTGGTGGAATGCCAGACCGAGCGCAGCCAGCACGCCAACCGCGACAAGGCGATGAAGCGGCTGAAGGCGCAGTTGCTGGATGCCGAGCGCAGCAAGCAGGCCGCAGCACAGGCCGAGTCGCGCCGCCTGCAGGTAGGCAGCGGCGACCGCAGCCAGCGCATCCGCACCTACAGCTTTCCGCAGGGCCGTATCACCGACCACCGCGTCGAAGGCCTGACCTTGTATGACCTGCCCAACATCATCGAAGGCGGCTTGGACGACCTGATCGCACGCCTGCAGCACGAACACCAGGTCGATGAGCTGGCGCGCCTGGCTGAAGGGACCTAATACGCTCTCTCCCTTATGCGCAGCATAGGCGAGGGCTGGGGAGGGGTAGCTTTGGCTTTGGCTGCGACCTCTGGATTTGGCCTTGATCACCAGCCCAGAGCAAAATCAAAAACCACCCCTCCCCATCCCTCCCCTGCGCTCTGCGCAAGGGAGGGGGCAAAGCCAGCACAATGACCAACGCCCTCAACGAACGCGACCAGCTCCGCCATGCCGTCACCCGCCAACCGGGTGACTTCATCGCCTGGGTGATGCTGGCCGACGCGGAACTTGGCGCGGGCGATATACGCGCAGGTGAGGCAGCGGCCTCCAGAGCGCTGCAGTTGCGCCCACAACACCCCGAAGCCCTCGCCCGGCTCGGCCGCGCCCGTTGGATGCAGGGCAGGCATGACGACGCTGCCGCGCTGCTACAGCAGGCCTGCCAGCTCGCTCCGCAGCACCCCGGCATGGCCCTGTGGCTGGGCCATGTACTGGAAGACGCCAACCAACCCGAAGCCGCCGCCGATGCCTATCGCCGCGCGCATGCACTGGCACCGGACGAGGCCTATATGGCCGCACAGCGCTTGAACTGGCAGCGCCGGCTCTGCGACTGGCGCGATATCGATGCGCTCTCGCAGCAGGTGCGCCGCGCGGTCGCGCAAGGCAATCCCGCCGTGGAGCCCTTTGCCTTCCTCAGCGAAGAGGCCAGCGCCGCCGAACAACTTTCCTGTGCGCGGCAACGTTCCAGCGTGCTTGCCCAAGCCATTCCGCGCCTACCTGCAACGCAGGTGCGTGCACACGGTGCGCTGCGCGTCGGCTTCCTTTCCAACGGTTTCGGCGCACATCCGACCGGGCTGCTGACGGTCGCCCTGTTCGAGCAGTTGCGCGCGCAGCCGCAATTGGAGGTGCATCTGTTCGCGCTCAACAGCGACGATGGCAGCGGCATCCGCCAACGCCTGCAGGCCGCTGCCGAGCAACTGCACGACGTCAGCGGCCAGGCGCATGCAGCAATCGCCCAGCGCATCCGCAACGCAAGCATCGATCTATTGTTCGACCTGCGCGGCTGGGGTGGCGGTGGCACACCCGAAGTACTGGCCATGCGCCCTGCTCCGCTGCAGTTGAACTGGCTGGCCTACCCCGGTACGTCCGGTGCACCGTGGATCGACTACCTCGTGGCGGATGATTTCGTATTGCCGCCCGCGGTGGAATCAGGCTTCAGCGAAAGGGTGCTGCGCCTGCCACGTGCCTTCCAGCCCTCGGACAACACCCGCATAGTTCAGCCACCACCCTCGCGCAGCGACTGCGGCCTGCCGGAAACCGGCGTGGTGTTCTGCTGCTTCAACAACAGCTACAAGCTCAACCCGCGCAGTGTGGAGCGCCTGCTGCAGGTGTTGCAGGGTGTGCCCGGCAGCGTGCTGTGGCTGCTGTCCGGCCCCGGCAAGGCCGACCAGCGCCTACAGGACGTCGCCCGCCAGCGCGGGGTGGACCCGGCGCGCCTGGTGTTCATGCGCAAACTGCCGCATCCGCAGTATCTGGCCCGCTACCAGCATGCCGATCTGTTCCTGGATACGCACCCGTACAACGCCCACACCACCGCCTCCGACGCGCTATGGGCCGGCTGCCCGGTGTTGACCGCGCCCGGAAGCACGTTTGCAGCGCGGGTAGCGGGCAGCCTCAACCATCACCTGGGCCTGGACGACATGAACGTCACCGATGACCAGGCCTTCATCGCCAAGGCAATTGCGCTGGGCAACGATGCCGCCGCCCTGCAGGCCACGCGCCGGCGGCTGGCCGAGGCGCGCGAGCGCAGCAGTCTGTTCGACATGGCCGGCTTCGCCCGCGACCTGACCCAGCTGCTGCAACAACTGGCCGGCAGCCACGGCTGGCGTGGCGCTGACATTGGCTGACATGCGATTGGGTTAGGCTCGACACTCCACGAGGAGTGACCATGGGCAAGCTCAAGCGCAAACAGTACGAAGCGTTGCTGGAACCGATGCAGCTGGAGTTGGCCAACATGGCCCGCTGGGCCCAGCACTGCGGGCAGCGTGTGCTGGTGCTGTTCGAAGGCCGCGATACCGCCGGCAAGGGCGGCGTGATCCAGGACATCGCCAAACACATCAACCCGCGCCAGTGCCGGGTGGTGGCCTTGCCCAAGCCCAACGAGCGCGAAGACAGCCAGTGGTATTTCCAGCGCCATATCGCGCACCTGCCCGCTGCTGGCGAGATCGTGCTGATGGACCGCAGCTGGTACAACCGCGCCGGCGTGGAAAAGGTGATGGGCTATTGCACCGATGCGCAGTACAAGACCTTCCTCAAGCAGGCGCCGGCATTTGAGAAACTGCTGGTCGAAGACGGCATCCTGTTGTTCAAGTACTGGCTGTGCGTGGACCAGGAACAGCAGGAAAAACGCTTCGCCGAGCGCCGCGACGATCCACTCAAGGGCTGGAAGCTGTCACCGATAGATCTGAAATCGCGCCAGGAATACAACGCCTACACGCAGGCCCGTGAAGCCATGCTGGAGGCCACCCACACCGCGCAGGCGCCATGGACGCTGGTGGATTTCAATGACCAGAAGCGTGGCCGCCTGACCCTGATCCGTGACCTGCTGGATCGCCTGCCGGATACCCACATCGATGAACCGGTGGTCGAACTGCCACCGCTGCCGGGTAAGCCCAAGAAAGAAAAGTACGGCGTGGTGAAGCCGATTGCGCCGTTTGCCGTGGATGAAGAAGCAGTCAAACCATAGCGCGCGCCCGGCCCCGTAGTGCCGAGCCATGCTCGGCAGGGACTTTACCGACAATGCCGTAGAAGCGGCGTACGCCGCGAAGCTGGCATTGCGTGGAGAGCTTGAAAGCTACCCCTCCCCAACCCTCCCCTTCGCTACGCGAAAGGGAGGGGGTATGAGCGGCACCGCAACCATCTGACAGATTGCAGAGAACAGCCCCCTCCCTTTCGCGTAGCGAAGGGGAGGGCTGGGGAGGGGTGCTCTTGGCTTCAGAGCTTTTCGCCGCCGCCTCGAAACCCCAACCCAAAAACCACCACGCTTAAACCGCCTTGCCCCCAGCCGCCACAATCGCCTGCTCGATCTCCTGCGCATTCACAGGCCCCAGGAACTGCCTGGCCACCTTGCCGTCCGGCCCGATCAGGTAGGTCATCGGCAAGCCACGCGGCGTCGCGAAATCCTTGGGCGGGCTGAAGGTGTCGATGATGGCGATCGGATAGGCCACCGGATGCTCCTTCAGAAACGCCTGCATCTCGTCCAGCTCGATGTCCTCATAGGCAAGGCCAACCACTTCCACATTGCTGCGCATGGCGTGCAGCGCCGACAACTCGGGCATTTCCTGCAGGCAGGGCGCGCACCAGGTAGCCCAGAAATTCACCACCACCCACTGCCCACGATGGCTGGCCAGGTCATAAGTTTTGCCATCCACGGTCGGCACCTGCAGTTGCGGTACTTCCACCGTCTGCTGGACCACACCAGGCTGCGTCGCCTCGGGCACCGCCGGTGCCTCGGATACGGCAGCCGGTGCGGCGACAGGTGCCTGCTCGGGCTTGCACGCTGCCAAGGCCAATGCCAGCAGCGCGATGGGGACGAACTTGTTGATCATCGACTATCTCCGCGGTCTACATAAATGTCATCCACACGGCGCTTGAGCAGTTCGCGCAACGGCAGACGTAGTTGATCCAGGGCATTGCAGGCCGCTTGCCCAAGGCTGTCCTCGCGCAGCGGCAGGTATTCCTCGGCGACCGGAATACGCAGCTGCGAACTTTCATACAGTTCATGCAGGCTGATGCTGTCCAGGTCGCGTGCCAGCAGCCATTCACCGCGCTCGTCACGGCGCAGCACGCCAATAGCTTCCATGTGCTCCAGCAACTGCTGCAACAAGGAGTCCGTCAGCATGGGCTCCAGCAGCAACAGCTGGTCTTCATCCAGCCCCTGCCCTTGTTGCCGCGCCTCGCGGAAGCGCCCCAATAGACGCAGCAGGCCGTAAAGCTCACAGCCCTGTGGCAGCCGCATCGCCGCTGGCTGATAGCGGAAGGCGGCAATCGACGAGGCCAGTGATGCGCCCAGCAGGACCGACACCCAGCTCAGGTAGATCCACAGCAGCAGGATCGGCACAAAGGCGACCGTGCCATAAAGCTTCTGATAGGACTGGAAGCTGCCCAGGTACAGGCCCATGCCCCATTTCACCAGCTCCAGCATCAGCACCGCCAGCAGCGCACCCGGAATGGCGTGGCGCCACTTCACCGTGTGATGTGGCACCACCCGGTAGATCAGCACCACGCAGACGAATTCGATCAGTACCGGCGCCAGGCGCAGGCCAAGATCGGCCAGCCAGCGGCCCTCGGTGGTACCGAACAAGGGCAGCGACAACACTTTGGCCGAGATCGCCAGCGAGGCGGCGGCTAGCAAGGCACCCAGGGTCAGTACCGTCCAATAGACCAGGAAGCGGGTCAGCTGCGGCCGCGCCGAAGCCACCCGCCAGATGCGGTTGAAGGTCTGCTCGACGCTGTTGAGGGTGATCAGCAGCGACACCACCAAGGCCAGGAAACCGGCGGCGGTCAGCTGCCCGGCGCTGGCCGAGAACTGCTTCAGATAGCCTTCGGCCGCACGCGCCGCCGAGGGTACGAAGTTGGAGAACACGTAGTCGCTGAGCGCTTCGCTCCACCGGTCGAACATCGGGAACGCGGACAGCACCCCGAACACAACGATGGCCAGCGGCACCAACGCGAATACCGTGGTGTAGGCCAACGAGCCAGCAGCCTGGAACAGGCGGTCATCCACAAAGCGCTTCCACAGGAAGCGACCGAAGCTGACGTTGCGCGCCCGGTCACGCAGGCGCTCCATCCATAGGTTGAGTGAATCCAAAGGTTCCATTCGGCAAGGGTACCCGATGCAAAGCGCGGGCCGCATCGTTGATACTGCCGGTTCCTGTAAGAGTGAGTGAACGTTGCGATGGCGGAAATTCTGGTGCTTTACTACAGCCGTGGTGGCTCGGTGGCCCGGCTGGCGCGGCAGATCGCCCGCGGTATCGGCGAGGTGCCGGGCATGAGCGCCCGCCTGCGTACCGTGCCGCCGGTCGCCGCCGTTACCCAGACCAGCGCCCCGCCTGTGCCCGAAGACGGCGCCCCCTATGTGGACATCGCCGATCTGGCCGAGTGCGACGGCATCGTGCTGGGCAGCCCTACCCGCTTCGGCAACATGGCCGCGCCGGTAAAGCACTTCCTTGATGGCCTGGGCGCGGAATGGGTCAACGGCACCCTGGCCGGCAAGCCGGCAGCAGTGTTCACTTCCACTGCCTCGATGCATGGCGGCCAGGAGTCGACCCTGTTGTCGATGCACCTGCCGCTGCTGCACCACGGCTGCCTGATCGTCGGCATCCCCTTCACCGAGCCGGCGCTGAGCCACACCACCAGTGGCGGCACCCCGTATGGTGCCAGCCATGTGGCCGGCACCCAGGATGATCCCCAACCCACCGACGATGAGGCAGTGCTGGCGCGGGCGCTGGGCCGGCGGGTGGCCGATATCGCCCGGCGCCTGGCGCAATGAGCGGTCGCAACCGCGATCTGATCCTGGCCTTGGCATTGGCGCTGTTGGCCGGCCTGTATGCGTGGTGGTTCCGCGCCGACCGCCATTTGCTGGCGGTAGCCTTGGTGTTTGTGGCGCCGCCGGTACTGTTGCTGCTGGGCATACTGGCACAGCGCGCGGTGGCACGCTTCTGGGCGGGAGTATTGGCGCTGTTCTGGTTCAGTCACGGCGTGATGAGCGCCTGGAGCCACCGCGATACCGCCTTGTATGCGTGGATGGAGATCGTCCTTGCGTTGCTGATCGTGGCCTTGGTCAGTGTCCCCGGCATGCGCGCCCGTTTTGCCGCCAAGAAAGCCCGGTGACCCCAGCCAGCCCGGCGGGGGCGTTGCCGGCAATCCCTCCCGGTAGA